>JAYVDE010000221.1:0-15624 GCA_043749575.1 Burkholderiaceae bacterium
GCCTGCAGTCGCTGCGCGACGAGATCGACGGCGCACGGCTGGCCGGCTTGCGCGGCCAGCAGATCGCCCGGTTCGCCGAGGGGCCGATGCAGCAGAGCGTCGAGCGCATTGACCTGTCGCGCATGCTGCGCGAGGTGCTAACGGCCCAGGCCATGCAGGCTTGCGCAGGCGCCATGGGCAGCCGCCAGACGCTGGGCGCAGCCGAGGTGATGGGCGACCTGAGCCTGGTGCACGCAGTGCTGCAGGCGGCGGCCGACTGGAGCACCGCGCTGACGCTGTCCAGCGTGAACTGGCGGCTCGACTTGCAGCCCTGGCCGGTACGGGCGCGGGTGCAGTGCCGGTTTGCGCACCGCGCTGCCGACCGGGTAGCCCGCGATGCCACCGAGGGCGCTGTGGCTGCTGACGGCATTACGGGCGTTTCGGGCGTTACGGGCGCCATGGCCACTGTGGGCGCGCGCCTGGCCCAGCTCGACACCCTGGAATGGCTGCTGCTGCAGTACACCGCGCACCGTGCCGGCGTCATCGTGCGGCGCGACGATGGCCCCAGCCACACCACGCTGGTGCTGGAGTTCACCCACACGGTCAACGACACGCTCGAAGGCGCCAGCGCCGTTGACCTGGCCGACAGCGGCGCCGCCACCTCCTTGATGGCAGGCAGCCAGGTGCTGGTACTGGCCGCACGGCGTGATGCCCGCACCCAAGTGCGCGCCGCGATGCACGGCCACGAACTGGTCGTCGACTATGTGCCAAGCGTGGCCG
The DNA here is from genome assembly GCA_043749575.1 of Burkholderiaceae bacterium. Classification (GTDB taxonomy): domain Bacteria; phylum Pseudomonadota; class Gammaproteobacteria; order Burkholderiales; family Burkholderiaceae_C; genus Pseudaquabacterium. The sequence goes on from JAYVDE010000221.1 coordinate 760, forward strand.
CCGCCCGCCAATACTGCGAAGACGGCATACCGCAGGTGCTGTTGTTTGAATCGTCGTTCAACGGCGACGCCTTGCGCATGCTGTGCGACCGCCTGGAAGACCAGGCGCCGGGCATGGCGTTCATCGAGATCGTGCCCACCGGCCACGGCTGCGAGATGGGCGGCAGCAGCGGCCACCACATCACCCGCGTGGGCTCCGACGGCCTGCGCCAGGTGCTGGCGTCGGTGATGCTGCTGGAACTGGCGCGACGGCGCTGAGCGCGCGAGAAGCGCCGCGCTGGCTCAGCTGCCGAACACCTTCTTCAGGATGGCGCTGCCGCTGCCGCTGCCGATCGGGTCGCGGCGGATCTTGCGCTCTTCCTCGCCGATCATCAGGAACAGGCCGTCCAGCGACTTGGCGGTGACATAACGCTGCACGTTGAGCTCGTCGCCCTTGAGCAGGCCGAACTGACCCGCCTTGCCGGCCAGCGCGTTGTACTGGCTGGCCAGGTCGACCTTTTCAGTGGCCTTGGTGACGATGGGCAAAAACTGCTCGGCCAGCGGCAGCCGGGTCTTGCCGGCGAAATAGTCGGTGACCGAGGTCTCCCCGCCGCGCACGATCTTGATCGCGTCAGCCACCGAGATCGCCTTGGCGGTGTTCACCAGCAGCGTGCGGGCCAGCGGCACGGCCGCTTCGGCGGCGCGGTTCATCGCGATGAGCAATTCTTCCAACTGCTTTTGCTGGCCGATGGCCTTCAGCAGCATGGCGGCACTGTTCAAAGCCCCGGGCAGCGGTATGCGCACCCGCGGGTTGCCAAGAAAACCATCGGCGCGGCCCAGCTGGTCGACCGCGGCATTGGCTCCCCGCTCCAGCGCAACCCGCACGGCCTGGGCCGCATCGGCTTCGCCGAAGGCCGCGGCCCGGACACCGCCCGGCCCAGCGGCCAGGACAAACAAACCACCGGTCGTAAACTGTCTGCGTTGCATTGAGGTCTCCACCATGCCCTTGTCCCGCCGCCATCTTGCCATCGCCACCCTGATCGTGAGCGCCGCCGCGGGCGGCTGGCTGGCCTGGGGCAGCGGCGCTGGGCACGACGCGGCGCCGCAAGTGCGCTACACCCTGCTCAATGGCCAGCAGGTGAGCACGGCCGATTTGCTGGGCCAGGTGGTGTTGGTCAACTTCTGGGCCACCAGCTGCACCAGCTGCGTGGCCGAGATGCCGCAGATCGTGAGCACCTATCAAAAGTACCGCAGCCGCGGCTACCAGACGGTGGCGGTGGCAATGAGCTACGACCCACCGGCCTACGTGGCCAACTTTGCCGAATCGCGCCAGCTGCCGTTTGCGGTGGCGATCGACAACACGGGTGACATCGCCCGCAGCTTTGGCGACGTGCGGCTGACGCCGACCTCGATGCTGATCAACAAGCGGGGCCAGATCGTCAAGCGCTATGTCGGCGCGCCCGACTTTGCCGCGCTGCACCGGCTGGTCGAGCAGCTGCTGGCCGAGACCTGAGCCAGCCTGCGCGGCGCAGGGTCACCGGCGTCACCGATGTCAGCGCAGTGCGGTGCGCAAGAACTGCAGCACAGCCTCGCGTGAAGCGGTGCGCGCTTCGGGCTGGCCCCCGAGATGCACGCCAGCGCCCCGCTGTACGCCGTTGGGCACCTCGGCCCAGTGGCGCAGCGGTGCGGCCGAGTCGAAGCCATGGTGCGCGCCGGGATAAACATCGATTTGCGGCTGCGGTGGCGCCGACTCGCGCGCCAAAGCCTCGCAGGGCGCCGCGGGTGTCCAGTCGTCGGCCGCACCCACCTGCATCAGCAAGGCGGTGCTGGGGCGGTAACCGCGCTTGTTTTCGGCCTCGCAGCCGGGGTAAAACGCCACCGCTGCACGCAGGGGCACCGTGGCCGCGGCCACCGCGGGGTGCCGCAGGTTGGTGGCCGCCAGCACCGCACTGCCGCCGTTCGACCAACCCAGCAGCGCCAGCCGCGCGCCGTCGACGCCCGGTTGCGCCGCCAGCCATTGCAGCGCGCCCAGGGTGTCGAGCCGGCGCTGCACCTGGGTGATGGTGCGGCTTGCCATCTTCTGGGTGCAGATCTGCTGCACGCCCCGGGTGCTGAACGAATCGAGCACCAACGCGTGCCAACCCTCGGCGTTGAGCAGCGCGGCGTAGTCGCGCATGCGCTCTGACAAGCCCCCCTGGCGGCCGTGCGGCCCACCACAGCCGTGCAGCAGCACGAGGGTCGGCCGGTCGCCGGGGTCTGGCGCGGCAAACCAATGCGCCTTCAACAACAGCGGGCGGCTCTCTGCGGTGTCCAGGCTGGGCACATCGATGACGGTTTGCGCCTGCAGGCCAGCGCCGGCCAGCAGCCCCAGCGACAAGCCCAGCGGCCAAAGCCAGCGCGGCGCCCGGTGAGTCACTGCGGGGGCCCGACCGACCCGCCCAGCGCGGTTACAGACCGACACCAGCAGCCGCGGCCTGCTTGTCGGCGTGGTAGCTGCTGCGCACCATCGCGCCCACAGTGGCCTGCCTGAAGCCCATCGTCAGCGCCTCGGCCTCGAACATCTTGAAGGTGTCGGGGTGCACGTAGCGCTTGACCGGCAGGTGGTGGCCGCTGGGCGCCAGGTATTGGCCGATGGTCAGCATGTCGATGTCGTGGGCGCGCATGTCGCGCATCACCGCCAGGATCTCGTCGTCGGTCTCGCCCAGGCCGACCATCAGGCCGCTCTTGGTCGGCACGTTCGGGTGCAGGGCCTTGAACTTCTTCAGCAAGTTCAGGCTGAAGGCGTAATCGCTGCCCGGCCGCGCCTCTTTGTACAAACGCGGCGCGGTTTCCAGGTTGTGGTTCATCACGTCGGGCGGTGCGGCCGTCAGGATCTCCAGCGCGCGGTCGTCGCGGCCGCGGAAATCAGGCACCAGGATCTCGATGCGGGTGGCCGGTGACTGCAAGCGCACCTGGCGGATGCAGTCGACGAAGTGGCCGGCGCCGCCGTCGCGCAAGTCATCGCGGTCGACGCTGGTGATGACCACGTACTTCAGCCTCAGCGCGGCGATGGTCTTGGCCAAGTTGGCCGGCTCGTTGACATCCAGCGGGTCGGGCCGGCCATGGCCGACATCACAGAACGGGCAGCGCCGGGTGCACTTGTCGCCCATGATCATGAAGGTGGCCGTGCCCATGCCGAAACACTCACCGATGTTGGGGCAGCTGGCTTCTTCGCACACCGTGTGCAACTGGTGCTCGCGCAGGATGGCCTTGATCTCGTAGAAGCGGGTGCTGGGGCTGCCGGCCTTGACCCGAATCCAGTCGGGCTTTTTCAGCTGCTCGTGGGCTGCGGCGGCGACCACCTTGATCGGAATGCGCGAGGTCTTGGCCTGCGCCTTCTGCTTGGCAGTGGCGTCGTAGGCGGCGACGGGCTGCGCCTGGTGGACGGTGTTCTCGGTGGCCATGGTGGGTGCGGCTTGCGCCAAGCTTGCGGTAAGGGGATTCAGGGCGTGAGTTGCAGCGCCAGGCGCTCGCCCAGTTGTCGCGCCACGGTAGACCAATCAGTGCTGACGCCGAGTTTAGCGAGGTCGACCGTCTGCAGGCCCGCATAGCCACAGGGGTTGATGCCGGCAAACGGCGCCAGGTCCATCGCCACGTTCAGCGCCACGCCGTGGTAGGCGCAGTGCCGGCTGACCTTGATGCCCAGCGCGGCCACCTTGCCCAGACCGGCAAACCGGTCAGTGCCGAGGGCCGGGCCGGTCAGCGCCGCGTGGCTGCCGGGGTCGGCCAGCCGCACATAGATGCCGGGTGCACCAGCCACCCGATGGCCGGTGATCTGCTGCGCCTCCAGCACCTTCAGCACCGCGTGTTCGAGCCGGTAGACGTATTCCTTGACATAGATGCCCAGGCGTTTCAAGTCGACCAGCGGGTAGGCCACCACTTGGCCGGGGCCGTGGTAAGTGACCTGGCCGCCGCGGTTGCTGGCCACCACCGGAATGGCGCCAGGGTTCAGCAAGTGCTCGGCCTTGCCGGCCAGGCCCTGGGTGTAGACCGGGTCGTGCTCGACCAGCCAGAGCTGGTCGGGGGTGTCTGCGGTGCGGGCTTCGGTGAAGTCGCGCATCGCCTGCACGGTCGGCCCGTAGGGCTGGCGACCCAGCGTCAGGATCTGCATGCAGCGCGTTTCGCCGGGGTCAGGGCCGGGGCCGGGGCCGGCACCTAGAGCACCACCTTGACCATCGGGTGGGCCGACAGCGTGCGGTACAGCGCGTCGAGTTGTGCGCGGCTGGTGGCGTTGACGGTGATCGTCAGGCCCAGGTATTTGCCGCTGCTGCTGGGTCGGCGCTCGAGCGTCGCAACATCCAGCCCGGGGTCGAACTGGCGCGCCACCGCGACCACTGCATCGACGAAACCATCGACCTGCAGGCCCATCACCTTGATCGGGAAGGCGCTGGGGTACTCGATCAGCGACTGCTCGGGCGGGATGTCGCGCGAAAAATCGGGCAATTCGGCGGGCGGCTTGGCCGCAGGGCTCACGGGTGGCTGGCTGGCCATGGGGGTCGGGGCGGTGGTCGGGGCGGGTGTCGGGCGGTCTGCACGATCAGATCGACTGCTCGACCTTGGCGCGCTGGTAGGCCTCATACAGCCGGGCGTAGACCGGGCCGGGCTTGCCGCGCATCGCGCCGTGGCCGACCAGGTCGCCGTCCAGCTTGGTGATCGGCAGCACCTCCTTGGTGGCCGAGCTGAGGATCAACTCGTCGGCGGCCAACACGTCGGCCTCGGCGATCGGGCGCAGGTTGTAGGCAATGCCCACTTCCTCGCAGAGTTCGGCCAGCAAGTCGTAGCGGATGCCTTCGAGCACATGCTCGCTCTTGGGCGGGCCGAGCAACGCGCCTTCGTGCACCACCCAGACATTGCTGGCGGCGGCCTCGGTCAGCCAGCCGTCGCGGTACATCACGGTCTCGGCCGCACCGTGGTCGGCCGAGATCTGCCGCGCCAGCACGTTGCCCAGCAGCGAAATGCTCTTGATGTCGCCACGCTCCCAGCGGAAATCACGGGCGGTGATGCAGGTCACGCCCTGGTGGCGCATCTCGGCCGAGGGCGGCTTCATCGCGCTGGTCATCACGAAGACGGTGGGCGTCAGGCCCTCGGGCATCACATGGTCGCGCAGCGCGACACCGCGGGTGATCTCGATGTAGACCAGCTGGTCGTCGGCCGGCTGGTCCGCGCACAGCTCGCGCACCAGCGCCAGCCAGCCGTCGCGGGGGTGTGGGTTGGGGATGCGCAGCTTGGCCAGGTTGCGGGCCAGCCGGGCCATGTGTTCGTCGAAGCGGAACAAGCGCCGGCCGTAGACCGGAATCACCTCGTAGAGGCCGTCACCGAAGATGAAGCCGCGGTCGAGCACCGAGACCTTGGCGTCGCGCAGCGCCAGGGTCTGGCCGTTCAGGTGGCACAGGGTGTCGGGCAGGGTGACGTGGGTCATGGCGGGCTTTCGCGGAGGCTGAGGCTGAGGCTGAGGCTGAGGCTGAGGCGGTTGACTGTGATCGCCAGCTTAGCCGAAGCACCGCGCCGGCACCTGATCTGGCACAGGATCTGGCATCAAGCGCAGCGGATCACTTGACCCAGAGCCGGATCGCGTCCCAGGCTCGGCCCAGGATGCCGGCCTGCGGTACCGCCTGCAGCACCACCAGCGGCACGCTGGCCAGTTTGACGCCGGCCGCGGTGCTGACATCCAAGGTGCCGACCTTCTGGCCCTGGCTGAGCGGCGCCACCAGCGGGTCGGTGCGCGAGATCACGGTCTTGATCTTGTCGCCCTCACCCCTGGGCACCGTCACCACGATGCCGTTGGCCGCACCCAGCGCGGCGGTGGGCTGCTGGCCCTTCCAGACCGGCACGGTGGCGGCGGCCTTGCCGGGCTCGAACAAGCGCACCGCGTCCCAGGCGGTGTAGCCCCAGTTCAGCAGCTTCTGGCTTTCACCGGCACGGCCTTCACGCGAGCTGGCGCCCATCACCACGCTGATCAGGCGGCGCTTGCCGCTGGGCAGGTCGCGTTGCGCGCTGGCGATCAGGCAGTAACCGGCGGCTTCGGTGTAGCCGGTCTTCATGCCGTCGACCGTGGGGTCGCGACCCAGCAGCATGTTGCGGTTGTCCTGCTTGATGCGGTTGTAGCTGAAGTTGCGCAGCCCGTAGTAACTGGCGTAGTGCTCGGGAAAGTCGCGCACGATGTGGGCGGCGATCAGGCCCAAATCACGCGCGCTGCTGTACTGGCCGGCCTCGGTCAGCCCGGTGACGTTCTTGAACTGGGTGTTCTTCAGGCCCCAGGCCTGGGCCTGGCGGTTCATCATGCCGACGAAGACATCGAGCGAGCCAGCCACGCCTTCGGCCAGCGCCACCGCCGCGTCGTTGCCCGACACCGCAACCATGCCGCGCAGCAGTTCATCGACCTGGGGCGTCATCGTGGTGTCGATGAACATCAGCGAGCCACCGCCCTTGCGCTCGCTCCAGGCGCGCAGCGACACCGGCAGCGTCTGCTGCAGCGACAGCTTGTTTTGCTTGAGCGCGTCGAACACCAGCCAGGCGGTCATCAGCTTGGTCAGCGAGGCCGGATCGGCCCGCACATCGGCGGCGCGCTCGGCCAGCACCTGGTCGCTGTTGACGTCGAGCAGCCAGAAGTTACGGGCGGCCAGCTCAGGCGCTTGCGGGGCTTGGGCCAGCGCGCTGGCCATGCTGGCGGTCACCAGCAGAAGGGTAAACAGTGATTTCATCGGAATCCGGGTGACAGGAAAGGGAAACAGGCCGCTCAGACATGCCAGGCTTGGATCACCTGGTCTTTCAGCCGCGTCAGCTGGCCGTGGAAGAAGTGGCCGACACCGGGCAGCACGATCACCGGCAGCACTTGGGGCCGGGCCCAGTCCAGCGTGGCGGCCAGCGGCACCACGTCGTCGGCCTCGCCGTGGATCACCACGGTGTCGGGCGCCACCGCAGCGGGCATCGTGAAGCGGCTGGTGGCCGGGCCGACCAGCACCAGGCGCTCGACCGGCGCCGGGTGCAGCGGGTCGTCGGCCAGCCGGGCGGCGGCCTGCGCGGCCACATAGCCGCCAAAAGAGAAACCACCCAGCGCCAACGGCAGGCCGGGCGCGGCAGCGCGCTGCGCGGCGACGACCGCCAGCGCATCGTCGATCTCGCCGCGGCCTTCGTCCCAGCCACCGGCCGACGCACCGACGCCGCGGAAGTTGAAGCGCACCGCGCGGTAGCCCAGTTGCAGGAAGGCGCGCGCCAGTGTCTGCACCACCTTGTTGTCCATCGTGCCGCCAAACTGCGGGTGCGGGTGGCACAACACCACCACGCCGCGCAGCGCGCCGGTCGGCTCGTCGATCACGCACTCGATGGCACCGGCCGGGCCGGTCATCATTTCGCGCCGGCTGTCGGGCTTCATCGGCGCTCAGCGGCCCACGTCGGGCGCCAGCAGCAGCCGCTGCACCGGCTGGCCGTTTTTCAGGTGCGATTCGACGATCTCGTCGATGTCGCTGGCGTCGACAAAGGTGTACCAGGTCTCGTCGGGGTAGACCACGGCCACCGGACCGCCGGCACAGCGGTCCAGGCAGCCGGCCTTGTTGACGCGCACGCCGCCGACACCGGCCAGGCCGCCGGCCTTGACCTTGGCCTTGCAGTGGTCGTAGGCCGCCTGGGCGCCCTGGTCGGCGCAGCAGGCCTCGCCCTTGCCGCGCTGGTTCAGGCAGAAAAAGATGTGGTGACGGTAGTAGCTCATGGGGATCGGATTGTAGAGATCGCCCGTGTAAACCCCCGTAAAGCACCGCGGCTGTGCTGGCGGTCCGGCCTCAAGTGCTTGCCGGCTTGCAGGCCGGCAGATCCAACGCCTGAGCACTCGCGAGCCCGCAGGGGCTCGCTCGGTGGGGCCTCAGTGCGTGCCCGGCCGGCCCAGCAACCAGGCCATGGCGGCATAGGGCCACAACCAGCCGACCCACTGCGCCAGGCCATGAAAGCGCACAAACTGCCCCTGCTCCCAGCCCTGCAGGCTGTCGGCGAAATACGGGTCGGTGGGCGCCAGGTGCACCAGCACCACCAGCCCGATCAAGGCCACCAGCGCCAGCGCACCGGCCATCCGCGGCCCCAGCCACAGGCCCGCCAGGGCGAGCGCAGCGGCCACGCCCAGCGCGCGTTCGATCACCGGCGTGCGCCAGGCCAGCGCATGGGCGGGGCCGAAGTTCAGCACGGTCGACAAGCTGGTGGCGGCCACCGCCACGGTCAGCACGCCGGCCACCAGGCCAACCCGTCGCCAGCCCGGGCGGGCGGCCGCGAAGGCCAGCAAACAAGGCGCCAGCAGGCCCAACGCCACCGCCAGGCCTTCAGCGGCGGGCGACAAGGCCACGTTGGCCGGCGCCGACGCGGCCAGCCAGTCGGCCAGCGGATCGGCCCAGGGCACGTCGGCCAGCCCGTCGAGCAGCGTGGTGCGCAAGGCCTCGCCGACCTGGCCCACGCCCAGCGGCACCGGGGCAGGAAACAACAGCGCCACCGGCCACAGCACCAGCAGGGCCAGCGCGCCGCCGTTGCCGTTCTCCAGCCAGCGCTCCCGTGTGGCCTGCCACCAGCGCAACCAGCCCAGCCGGCTGACCAGGGCCGCCAGCAGCGCGCCCAGCAGGGCACCGGCGGTGTTCAGCAAGCAGTCCAGCAAGGACGGCACCCGTTGCGGCAGCAGGTGCTGCACCAGTTCCATGTTGTACGACAGCGCCGCGCCGACCAGCAGCGCCGTCGCCATCGCCGCCAGCAGGCCCGCGCCATGGCGCAGCCGCGCCAGGCAGATCAACAGGCCCAGCGGGGCATAGGCGAGCAGGTTGCTGGTGATGTCGAACGGGATGAAGTAACGCGGCCACGGCAGTGGCAACAGAGCCCAGCCGGTGGCGCCGGACGGCCAGCGCCAACCGCTGAACGGGAACAGGCTGGCATAGACGATCAGTGCGACCCAGGCCATGGCCAAGGGCACGGCCGAGCTGCGCACGCCCGAGCGGCGCGCCGGCGTCATCGCGGCCGGTGCAGGCACTAAAACGGCTTGACCACCGCCAACACCACGATGGCGATGAACAGCAGCACCGAGACCTCGTTGAAGACGCGGAACCAGCGGTGGCTGCGGCTGTTGGCCAGCCGCTCGAAGCGGCGCAGGTGGCCGCGGCACAGGTGCTGGTAGCCGATCACGGCGACCACCAACACCAGCTTGGCGTACAGCCAGCCGCCGGTGAAACGCGCCATGCCAAAGCCCCACCACAGCCAGCAGCCCAGCACCAGCGCCACCACCATCAGCACGTTGGCAAAGCGGTAGAGCTTGCGCGCCATCAGCAGCAGGCGTTCACGCTCGGCGTGGCTGTCGCTGGGCACCATCGCCAGGTTGACCAGGATGCGCGGCAGGTAGAACAGGCCGGCGAACCAGCTGGCCACGAACACGATGTGAAAGGCCTTGACCCAGAGGTACGCGGAACTCATGGGGCCATTATGGAAGGGCCAAAAAAAACCCCGGTCGTGGACCGGGGTGGCAAGCCTTGTCGCTGTCATCACGCCAAGACGCCTGCTCAGGGAGGAAAAGCAGGGGGCCCTCGCCTTGCGGCTCAGACCCATGCAGATATTAGCAGATTTCGCCTGCAAGTTGGTGCTGGCCGGACGCGGAGAAACGCTGATGTAATTCACGTCCGCCCCGCCGATTTCAGCCGCACGACCCCAAACACCCCCACCTCAAGGAGCCGCCATGGCCACGCCCCCCCTGCCCGCCTTTCCCGCCAGCCGGCCGCGCCGCCTGCGCCGCGACGCTTTCAGCCGCGAGCTGGTGCGCGAGCACCGCCTGCACCCCAGCGACCTGATCCTGCCGGTGTTTGTGCAGGACGGCCACGACCAGGCGCAGGACGTGGCCAGCATGCCCGGCGTGCAGCGTTTGTCGATCGACCGCCTGCTGCCGCTGGCCGAGCAATGTGTCAAGCTGGGCGTACCGGTGATCGCGCTGTTCCCGGTGATCGACGGCAAGCTGAAGACCCCCGACGGCATCGCGGCCACCGACCCCGACGGCCTGGTGCCACGCACCGTGCGCGCGCTGAAAGACCGTTTTCCACAGCTGGGCGTGCTGTGCGACGTGGCGCTCGACCCGTACACCTCGCACGGCCAGGACGGTCTGCTCGATGAGACCGGCTACATCCTCAACGATGTGACCGTGGCCATGCTGGTGCAACAGGCGCTGGTGCAGGCCCGGGCCGGGGTCGACATCATCGCGCCCAGCGACATGATGGACGGCAGGATTGGCGCGATTCGATCCGCGCTCGAATCGAATGGCCTGATCCACACCCGCATCATGGCCTACAGCGCCAAGTTCGCCAGCGCCTTCTACGGCCCGTTCCGCGACGCGGTGGGCTCGGCCGCCAACTTGGGGCTTAGCGACAAGAAGGCCTACCAGATGGACCCCGGCAACACCGACGAGGCGCTGCGCGAAGTGGCGCTAGACATCGCCGAGGGCGCCGACATGGTGATGGTCAAGCCCGGCATGCCCTACCTGGACATCGTGCGCCGGGTCAAGGACGAGTTCCGCGTGCCGACCTTCGCCTACCAAGTCAGTGGCGAGTACGCGATGCTGAAGGCCGCCGCCGCCAACGGCTGGCTGGACCACGACGCGGTGATGATGGAATCGCTGCTGGCCTTCAAACGCGCCGGCGCCGACGGCGTGCTGACTTACTTTGCACTCGACGCGGCGCGCCTGCTGCGCGGGGCCTGAGCCGAACCCCGACCCCGGCCCCGGCCCAAACTGCAACGTGAGAATCCACCCGATCCAGGGCGAGCGCTTCGCGGCGCTGGTCACGCTGCCCGAGGCCCTGCCGACCGCCGGCTTGCTGTGGCTTGGGGGCGACGCGCGACGCGTTAGAACTGGGCGTGGCCAACCTGCAGGCCACGCTGCAGCGCTGGGGCATCGCGCCGCTGATCGACCTGCATGTGGCTGATCTGCTGAACAAGCAACTGCCCAGCCACTACGACTACACCAGTGGGTATGACGTGATGGTGTTCCGCCGGCCGGCAGCGCTGACCTGTTGATCGACGACCGTCATGGCAGCGCGGCCTCGGCGCGGCGGGCGCTGGCGACCATCGACACCAGCCCGGTGGGCTTTGCGGTGTTCGACCGGGTGCTGATCACCGTGCACCCCAGCGACTGCGTGGTGCGCGATTACTTCGTGCAGCGCCTGCAGTCGCTGGCCACAACGGCGGCCGACAGCCGCGGCGCAACACGCCTGCCCACCAGCCCGGCCGACCTGATGGTGCGCATGCTAAACCACATGGTCGACAGCTACCTCGACCTGCGCCGCCTGCTGACCGCGCCGCGAGGGACTTGTTCAGCGTTGCCTTTGCGAAGACCAGCGCAGCGCGGTGCAGGAATGGATCGACGCGCTGGACGACTGGCCCGACGAAGCCGACCCGCAAGCCCGGCGCGAACGCGAGCTGCTGCGGGTGCGCTCGCGCGACGTGCAGGAGCACATCGAGCGGGTGCTGTCGCATGTGCGGCGGCTGGAGCATTCGGCCGAGACCGCCGTGCAAAAGCACTTTTCGGCGCTGGGCCACCGCACCAACGACGTCATGCGCACGCTGACCGTGCTGACCGCTATCTTCCTGCCGCTGAACCTGATCACCGGCTTCTTCGGCATGAACTTCGAAGCCCTGCCGCTGATCCATTCAGGCATCGGCGTGCTGATCGCCGACGGCCTGATGGTGGCGGTGGCCGTCGGGCTGGGCCTGCTCTTCTGGCGCCAGCGTTAGCTGGGCCGGCAGCGCCACTGAAGGCCGGCCGCCGCGCGCCGCCGACCAGTTTCAGCCGGCGTAGGGATCGTGCAGCCCCAGACCAGCCAGGATGGTGGTCTCGCGGGCCTCCATCGCCGCCGCTTCGTCGTCGACCTCGTGGTCGTAGCCCTGGGCATGCAGCGCGCCATGCACCAGCAGGTGGGCGACATGGTCGGCTACCGGCAGGCCCAGCTCGGCGGCCTCGCGCAGCAGCACCCCGGCGGCCAGCACCAGATCGGCCACCACCACCGGCTCGTGCTGGTAGTCGAAGGTCAGCACGTTGGTGGCGTAGTCCTTCTGCCGAAAATCGCGGTTCAGCGCCCGGCCCTCGTCGTCACCGACAAAGCGCACGGTGATCTCGGCCGGCGCTTCCAGCGCCGCACACAGCCAGCGCTGCACCTGGTGGCGCGGCAACAGCGGGCGCAGGCGCGCATCGGCAAACTGCAGCGACAGCACCAGGTCGGCGCGGCGGATCATGACGAGGCCGCGGCCGACGCGGACCGCGGCCGATCATTCAACGGGCTCATGGCTGCTTCCTGGCCGCGCGGCCTGTCGTTGCTTTGGCCGCGCGACCGGCCGCAGTTTCGGCCGCTTCATAGGCCTCGACGATGCGCCCGACCAGCGGGTGGCGCACCACGTCGGCCGCGGTGAAATGGCTGAACGCGATGCCCCGCACACCGGCCAGCACGCCCGCCGCGTCGATCAGCCCGCTGCCGGCACCCCGCGGCAGGTCGACCTGGCTGATGTCGCCAGTGACCACTGCGCGCGAGCCAAAGCCGATGCGGGTGAGGAACATCTTCATCTGCTCGGGCGTGGTGTTTTGCGCTTCGTCGAGAATCACGAAGGCGTTGTTCAGCGTGCGCCCGCGCATGAAGGCCAGCGGCGCGATCTCGAGCAGGCCCTTCTCGAAGGCCAGTTGCACCCGCTCCAGGCCCATCAGGTCGTATAACGCGTCGTAGAGCGGGCGCAGGTAGGGATCGACCTTCTGCGCCAGATCGCCGGGCAAAAAGCCCAGCCGCTCGCCGGCCTCGACCGCCGGGCGGGTGAGCACGATGCGCTGCACGCCGCTGCGCTCCAGCGCGTCGACCGCACAGGCCACGGCGAGAAAAGTCTTGCCGGTGCCGGCCGGGCCGATGCCGAAAGTGATGTCGTGGCTCAGGATGTTGTGCAGGTACTGCACCTGGTTGGGCGTGCGCCCCCGCAGGTCGGCGCGCCGGGTGTGCAGGCTGATCGCATCGGCGCCGGGCGGCAGCGCCTCGGTGTCCCGGTCGGCCGGCGCCGCGGCGGGCGCCGCGCTGCGGGCTTCGACCAGCGCCAGCTGCAGCGTCTCGGCCGGGATCGGCTTGGCCGCGCGTTCGTACAACGACTGCAGCAGCGCCAGTGCGCGCTGGGCGTCAGCGCGCGCACCTTCGATCCGGAACGCCGACTCGCGGCGGCTGATGCGCACCGACAGCGCCGCCTCGACCACCCGCAGGTGCTCGTCGAACGCGCCGCTCAGGTGGGCCAGGCGGGTGTTGTCGGTGGGCTCGAAGGCGTGGCGAAGGATCACGGTGTACAGCGCGGCAAGGCGCCCGACAAGGCAACGGAAGGCGCCGATTCTCCAACGATTGCAGCGCCGCCGCTTCCCGCACAATCGACGGCCATGCCTGTGCACCCCGCTCGTCGCCCGTTGCCGTCTCGCCTGCCGTCTCGCCTGCCGTCCCGCCCGCCAGCGGCGCTGCCTGCGCGACTGATGGCGTTGCTGTGCGGGCTGGCACTGCTGTGTGGCTTGTCGGCTGCGCCGGCCTGGTCACAAGCCTGGCCGGTGCAGTTTCTGCGCGACGCGCTGACGGTCGCCGAGGTGGTCGGCCAAGCGCCGGTCTGGGCGCAGGCGCGGCCGGTGTCGCTGCCCGACGATTGGGCCGACAACTGGGCTGACGATCGTGCCAATGATCGGGCCAACGGCAGGGCCAGCCGGCCTGCCGAACAACTGGTGCGCTGGTACCGGATGGCGCTGCCAGCGCACCCCGTGGCGGTGGGCGCGACCAACGACACGGCGCTGTTTGGCCTGTACATCGAACGGGCCTGCAGCGTGCTGCAGGTCTGGTTGAATGGCCAGCTGATCCACGACGGCGGGCGCTTCACCGAGCCGGTCACCCGCAACTGCCACCGGCCGCAGCTGGTCACCGTGCCGGCCGCCCTGCTGCGCGCCGACGCCAACCAGCTCGAACTTCGCGTGCGCGGTTTCCCGCTGGCCGAGGTCAGTTCGCGCCAGCGCGTGGGCGGCCTGTCGGTGGTTGAGTTCGGGCCCTATGGCGTGATGGCCGCGCACCACGACCGCCGGCTGGTCTTTGCCAGCCGCCTGCCCGAGGTGCTGAGTGGCGCGCTGCTGTTGATGGGCAGCTTCATGTTTGTGATGGGCTGGTTCAACCGGGCGCAGAGCTACCTGGCCTACTTCGGCGCACTGATGGTGGGCTGGTCGCTGCTGCTGGCGCGGCTGTGGCTGTCCGACCTGCCGGTGTCCAACCGCGTCGCCGAGTGGGTGCTGGCCGCGCTGATGGCTTTCATCACGCTGGCCGCGGTGCAGTTTCTGATGCGTTATGCCGGCCAGCGCTTGCGCTGGCTGGACCGCGCGCTGCCGCTGCAATGCCTGCTGATGCCGGCCACGCTGGTCGCCGCCGGGCCGGGCCGGCTGTACGCCGTGGCCGGCATCTGGTTCGTGCTGCTCACCGTGCAGGGCGTGGCCGCCGCCGGCTTCTACTTGGTCGAGAGCCGGCGCCAACGCAGCCGGCAGTGGTGGCCGATGGCCGCGCTGATGGCCACCGTGGCGGTGTCGCTGGCCGTTGAATCAGCCGCGCAGATGCTGCCCATCGACAGCCGGGTGCTGCATGTGGCGCAGCTGCTGCCGGCGTTGGGCTTCCTGGCGCTGGGGCTGCGCCTGGTGCAGCAATACGGCCGCGCCTTCCAGTCGGCCGAGCAGAACCGCGCCGAGCTGGAGGTGCGCATCCGCGAGGCCACCACGCAGATCGAGCGCAACTTCGCCCAACTGTCCGAGCTGAAGGTCGAGCAGGTGACCGAACGCGAGCGCAAGCGCATCGCCGCCGACCTGCACGAC
>JAYVDE010000222.1:0-15563 GCA_043749575.1 Burkholderiaceae bacterium
CTCATGCTGGAACGAACTCCAGAGCGCGTGATCAGCTACTTTCAAGACCGCCGTGTGCGTTATGCGGCTTGAGACTTCACAGGGCCGGATCAATAAGGCAACGCTGAACAAGTCCCTCGCGGCGCGCATGCCGCGAAGTTGCGGTGACCACCCACCTGCCAGGGCCATCGATCTGATGCCCGGCGGCGGGTTGAACCTCGGGCCCGTCCGGTGTGAGGCCGGGCCGACCAGCGCCGTCGGGCCGGCCGGGCTACAAGCCTGCGAGTGCAGCGGCGTCAGGGTACAGGCTGCGCAACACGGTACGGCCCAGGTCATCCATCAACGCCGCGGTCGCTGCGCTGAAGTCAGGCGGCGGCTCGACCGAAACCGGCGGCTGCACCGGAACTGGGCGGCCCTCGTCGTCGGCCAGGGTCTGCCGCAGCGGTGGTGCAGCCGACAGCAGCGTCGCCCGCTGTTGCCACCAGGCCTGCCGGTCGGCTGCGCGCTCGGCCAGCGCGGTATCCACCGCCGCCAGCCAGGCCGCGGGCGGATCGCCCTGCCGCCACTCACCCCGGCCGCGGCCGTGGTGGGCCACCGCCAGGTAAGCCAGCAGCGCCGAGCGCAGCAGGGCGTCGAGCACGGCTTCGTTCCAGGCCAGCAGGGGCTGGGCCAGCCCGCGGATGCGGTTGACACCGCGCGCGGCGCCGGCCGCGCTCAAAGCCCCCAGCACACCGCCGGCCAGCAGGCCACCGCCCATCGTCAAACCACCGCTGACGAGATCGGCCTTCAGCCCTGCCAGCGCGCCCGTCACCAGCCCGCCCCACAGCGCGGCACGGCCCTCGTTGACCGGCTCGCGGCGGGCGAAGTGGCGCGCCAGCCGGGCCAGCACCTCACCAGTGGCGTCGCCGTGCAGGCGGTGCAGCCGGATCAGCGTGGCGGTGCTGCGCCGGATGTCGGCGTCCAGCCGGTCGGCCAGCGCGGCCATGGCCAGCGCCTGCGGGCTGTCACTGGCGTCGGCGGCGCGGCCGAACAGCTGGCCCAGGCGCTGGCCGGCCTGGCGCAACGGGGTGCGCCAGCCGCCGGCGGCCACCGGCTCACGGTCCAGTGCGGCCCGTGCCAGCCGCTCGGCCAGCGCCTGCATCGCGGCGTCGAAAGTGCTGCGCTGGTGCTGGCGCCAGGCGGCGGCCAGCCGGTCCATCGCCGGCCGCCGCTCGGCAGGCAAGGCCTCGGCCACCGCCTGCAGCAGCAGTGCTTCCTGCACCCAGCAGCGGGTGAAGGCGTCCAGCGGCAGCACGGCACGCACCAGAGCGCCCGCGCTGGTGCGTGCCGTGCTGCCAGGTGCGGCCCCGAGCTTGGTCCCGGCCATGGCCCAGGGCGCAGCCGCCGACGTGGCCGGCAGCGCTGGGCTCAAGCCGGCCAGGTGCGTCTGCCAACGCTGCAGCTGTGCCGCTTCGTCGGCCGGCGTGCCGGGCTCGCCCAGCTGGTTGAGCAACACGATCACCGGCTTGCCCAGCAGCGCCAGCACCTCCAGCTCGGGCGCCAGGTAGGCGGCGTCCTCGGGTGCCTCGGCGGCGTTGACCAGGTACAGCGCCACGTCGGCCTGCTCGAGCACATGGCGGATGGTGCGCTGGCTGGCCCAGAAGGCGCGGTCGCGCCAGCGGTCCCAGACCTCGGTCATCACCCAGCCCAGCGGCGATCCGGCCTGCGCCAGCCGACGTGCCAAGCGCTGGCTGTCGCCAAAACCGGGGGTGTCCCACAGCAGCAGGCGGTCACCGGCGGGGCTGTCGATCATCACCTGCGGCTCAACGGTCTCGGTGACATGGGCGGCGTCGCGCACCTCGCCGATGTCGCGGCCCAGCAGCGTGCGGGCCAGCGTGGTCTTGCCCACGTTGGTGTGCGAAACCAGGCTGAGCGACAGGTCGGTGGGCAGGTTCATGGTGCGTGCGGCGCAGCGGTCGATGGGATGGTCGGTGCCACGCCCAGGTCGATGAAGCGGGCCGCCAGCGGTGCCGGGCCGACAGCGTCCAGCAGCGCCTGCCAGGCGGCACGGCGCTGGGCCAGGCGCTCGGCCAACGTGGCGCCGGCCAGCCGCTGGCGAAAGCCCGATTCGTCGACCAGCACGTCCAGCGGGGCCGCGCCGGGGCCGCGCAGTGCGGCCAGCGCCCGCAGAAAGGCGCCGTGGGTCTCGCGCTCGGGCGTGGCGGTCATGGCGAACAACACCACCACGCGGGCCGCCAAGGGCGCTGGCAGGTGGCGCGGCAGCTCGTCCTCGGCACCCATCGGCAGACTGGGCTGCAGTTGCATCAACACGCCAGGGCCCCACAAATGATCGAGCTGCTGGCTCAACGCGGGCTCGCGCGACGCCGCCAATCGGTAGCTGTAAGGCAACACCGCCAGCGTCAGGCGCTGGCCGCTGGCCGAGCGCAGCAGGCGACGCAGGCCGTCGTCGTCGGGCAGCGGCAGCCGCTGCGACCACTGGCGGGCGCGCCACGCGGCCCAGGCGGCCAGCGCCATGCGGGGCAGCACCACCGCCGCCAGCAGCGTCAGCGACCAGAGGTGGATCCAGCGCGCGGCGCTTTCGCCGCCGCCATCGGCAGCCCGCAAGCTGGCCAGTGCCGCCGTGTCGGGCAGTGGCTGGCCGGTCAACGCCGCTGCCGGGCCGAGCACCCAGCCCAGCAGCAGGCGGACCTGGCTGGCGTCGAGAAAGGTGCTGTCCCAGGCGGCGCGGTAATCCAGCACCAGGCCACGGGCGTACCACGAGGCCAGCGCACCCAGCGCCAGCGCGGCCGCCGCCGCGTGCAGCAGGGCCAAAGCCCGCGCCGCCTGCCATGGCGCGCTGAGCGCCAGCCAATCACGCTGGAAGCGGGCGTAGGCGGCGGCGCGGGGGGCGTCCAGCGCCGATCCGGCCGCGGCCAGGCGCGCTCGCCCGCGGATCGCCAGGCCCAGCAGCGTGCGCCGCAATGCGCCGCTGGGTGCCACGGCCGCCGGACACGCTGCCGAGCCTGCCACCGAGCCCGGCGTGATGGCCGCCGTAATGGCCGACCGGCGCCGCAGCGCCTGCGCGAGCAGCAGCCCGTAGACGGCGCCGTTCCACAGCAGCAAGCCCAGCAGCGGCGGCGCCAGCAGGTGGATGAAACGTGATGAGCCGACTTGCTCGCCCAGCGCGCCCAGCAGCGCCGCCGCCAACAGCCATGCGGGCGCCCAGGCGCGGCCGCTGGACAGGCCGGCCGCGTCCAGCACCGGCCGCCAGGCAGGCTGCTGCTCGCCCAGCCGGGCCAACCGCAAGCGCGCCCGTTCGGCCAGCCAGGCGGGCGGCGACGCTTGTTCGCCAAGCCGCCGACGGGCTTCGGCGCCGGCCCAGTCGGGCGCCTCGTCGCGCCCGGGCGCATCGGCCATCGGCGCCAAGCCCACACCGGTCTGCACCTCGGGCGATTCGATCGCCCGCAGCAGCAGCACGGCGCGCAGGTCGCTGGCGTTCATCAGCCGGTGCGCAGCAGCAAGCGCCCTGGCGCAACGCCGCCCCGACGCCCATCGCGCAGCGCAGTCAACGGTGATGCAGCGCGGCCAACGGGGGCCCACGGGTGGACCACGGCGATGCAGGGGCGAATCACGGCGATGCGGTGCGGATCGAACACGGCGCTGATTGTGCCCAAGCACCCACGACCTTCAGGGATTTCCACAAACTAGATTGAACACAATTCAATTGTTCGTTATATTTCTCCCATGGCACGCCGCCCTGCCCCACCCCTCACAGCCCCGCGCACCACGGCGCCCGCCACGAACCCGGTCGCCGGTCCGATGAGCGGCGTAACCCACCGCGTTGCCGTTGCCGCCGCAGCCGCTGTCGACTGGCTGGCGCTGGACCACCAGCTGTGCTTCGCCCTGTACGCCGCGTCGCTGGCCATGACCAAGGCCTACAAGCCTTTGCTGGCGCCGCTGGACCTGACCTACCCGCAATACCTGGTGATGCTGGTGCTTTGGGAAGCAGAGAGCAGCCCGGCGGCGCCCGACGGCCGCACCGCGTGGCCCGGCACAAACACCACCATCACCACCACCGGCACCACAGACACCTCCGGCATCACCGTCTCGCAACTGGGTGAGCGGCTGACGCTCGACTCGGGCACCTTGACACCGCTGCTCAAGCGGCTGGAAGCCCAGGGCCGGCTGCAGCGCCAGCGCGACCTGACCGACGAGCGCCGCGTGCGGCTGCAGCTGACCCCCGCCGGGCTGGCCCTCAAAGCCCAGGCGCTGTCGATCCCGCAGGCCATTGCCTGCGCGACCGCCTGCGACTTGCAGCAGATCGGCCACCTGGCCGCGCAACTCACCACGCTGCGTCGGCAACTGCAAACTTTTTCCACCGGGGCGGCCACCGCGGCCTGACCCCGTTTTCAGCGCCCCGGTTGGGGCTTTTTCCACTGTCCCTCAGCACCACCAGGAAACACACCATGGCTCTCGACAAGGTTATCTACACCGCCACCGCCACCGCCATCGGGGGCCGCGCCGGCACCGCCCACTCATCGGACGGTGCGCTCAAGGTCGACCTGTCGACCCCGCGCGAGCTGGGTGGCACCGGCGGCGCCGGCACCAATCCCGAGCAGATGTTCGCCGCCGGTTATTCGGCCTGCTTCATCGGCGCGATGCGGGCGGTCAGCGGCGGCATGAAGATCAAGGTGCCCGACGACGTCAGCATCACCAGCACCGTGGGCATCGGCCCGATCACCGGCGGTTTCAGCATCCAGGTGGCGATGGCCATCACGCTGCCCGGCATCGAGCGTGCCGCCGCCGAGCAACTGGTGGCCGCAGCGCACCAGGTGTGCCCGTACTCCAATGCCACCCGCGGCAACATCGACGTGAGCTTGACGGTGGTCTGAGCCCCCGCGCCAGCTGAAACCCGCCGCCGGCCACCAAGTGGCCAGGGCGGCGCACCCACCCATCCCCGGTGGGTGTCACGGTTTTGTCATGTTGAGGCCCTAGCGTGGCGTGATATCCACCACGCTCGCAGGATCGCCGTCATGACCCATTCCCTTCGTGCCATCGTCGGCGCCGCCCTGCTGGCACTGGCCGGCAGGGCGGCGGCCGCGCCCAGCTTCGTCAACGGCCTGGTGCTCGACGCCGCCGCGCTCGACCTGTCTGGTGGCAGCACGGTCAATACGGGCCGGCTGGGCTACTTTTCCGACATCTACTACGACAACCAGCGCCAACAGTGGTGGGGGCTGTCGGACCGCGGCCCCGGCGGCGGCACGCTGGATTACGCGCCGCGGATGCAGCGCTTCTCGGTCGACGTCGACAACGCCACCGGCGCGATCAGCAACTTCAAGTTGCAGCAGACCGTGGTCTTCAGCCAGGCCGACGGCAGCAGCTTCAATGGCAAGGCGCCGGCGCTGAACAGCGTGCTGGGCAATTCGCTCGACCCGGAAGGCCTGGTGGTCAACCCCCGCAACGGCAACTTCCTCGTCGCCGACGAATACGGCCTGCCCTTGCTGGAGTTCGACCCCAGCGGCCAACTGCTCAAGCGCTACAGCGTGCCGGCCAATCTGCTGCCCAAGGTCGGCACGGCGACCGACTACAACACCGTGCCGCCCACGCTGAACCATGGGCGAGAGGTCAACCGTGGCCTGGAAGGCCTGGCCATCAGCCCCGACGGCAAATTCGCCTTTGCCATGCTGCAGAACGGCACGCTCGACGACGGCTACAACCTCGGCACGGCCAGCCGCGGCAACTACACCCGCATCGTCAAGTACGACACCGACACCGACCAAGCCGTCGGCCAGTACGCCTGCAAGCTGCAGAGCACGGGCCAGGGCCGCGGCATCTCGGCCCTGGTGGCCGTCAACGACCACCAGTTTTTGCTGCTCGGGCGCAACAACCGCGGGGTCGGCGTGCCCAACGCCAACCTGGCCAGCCCGGACAAAAAGGTCAACCTGATCGACCTGACCAACGCCACCGATGTCAGCACGATGGCATTGAACAACGCGGGCACCGGCTTCACTGCGGCGGCCAAATCCAGCACCGCCTTCATCGACCTGGCCGCCGCCGGCAGCTTGCAGGCCGCGCTGGGCGGTGTCTCGCCCGAAATTGGGAAGGCCTGGTGATCGGGCCGAAGCTCGCCGACGGCTCCCACCTGATGCTGGCCGGCACCGACAACGACTATTCGGTGACACAGAACGGCAGCGGCACCCAGTTCGACGTCTACATCAAGCCGGGAAGCGGCACCGTCAGCCGCATCCAGTGCGACATCGGCAGCTTCAACCACTGCCTGCAGATCGCCACCGACGGCAGCGTCGGCGGGGCGGTGGCGGCCAATTTCGACCGCAGCGGCTACACCCTGATGCCGGCCGTGCTGAACGCCTACAAGGCCAGCGCCAGCGACCTGGCGGCCTACCTGGCCCCGGTGCCCGAGCCCGCCAGCTGGGCGCTGCTGGTCGGCTGCCTGATCGGCCTGCTCGGCCTGGGCGCACTCAGCCGCCGCCAAGCGGCACGTTGAGCTGCAGCTTCAGCAGCTGCAACTGCAGCTCCAGCCGGGCCTGCCAGGGCGACATCGCCGCCGCCGGCCCGGCCTGCGCACCCACCAGCGCACCACCACCGCCGCAGCGGGTGGTGCGCCACACCGGTACGGCGCTGGCCTCGGCCTCCTGCAACGCCGCGGCCAGCGTGTGGTGCAGCCCGCCGTTGCCGGTGGCGGCGACCACCAGGCCCTGCACCCCGGCGGCCACCAGCGCGCGCACTGCATCCCCCCGTGCGGCGGCATGGCTGGTAACGATTTCCACCCACGGCCACTGCGCCGCGTCGATTTCGATCACGGCCAGCCCCAACGGATCACCGGTCGGCCAGTCGCGAAAGCGCCGCAGCTGGCCCTCTTCGACCAGGCCCAGCACGCCGGCGTCACCCGAATCGAAAGCATCGCTGCGGTAGGGATGCACCTTGCGCACCGCCCCGGCGGCGTGCACCCGACCGGCCAGCATCGCCACCACACCGCGGGCGCCGGGCGTTCGCGCCACAGCCACGGCATCGAGCAGATTTTGTGGGCCGTCGGCAGCGATCGAGGTGGCCGGCCGCATCGCCGCCACCAGCACCACCGGCTTGGCCGGCGCCAGCACTCGCTGCAGCAGCCAGGCGGTCTCTTCCAGCGTGTCGGTGCCGTGGCTGATGACGATGCCGGCTACCTCGGGCCGCGCCAAATGGCGCGCCACCGCCTGCGCCAGCCGCTGCCAGGTGGCCACGTCGATGTCTTTGCTGTCGAGCTGGGCGACCTGCTCGGTCTCGATCACCTGGGCGGCCAACGCCGGCACAGCGGCCAGCAGATCGGCCACCGACCGCTGCGCCGCGATGTAGCCGACGTTGTCGCCGGCATCGGCCGCGGCACCGGCGATGGTGCCGCCAGTGCCCAGGATGACCACCGTGTTGTGCAAATTGCTTGGCATCTGCGCCTATCTGGATAAAAATACAGTGACTGGATGAAACGTCAGCCCCGCAAAGTGCCGATCCGTCCATCCCCCCTCGCCTGCCGGCCCACCCGCCTGTTGGCCCACCCACATGTTGGCCCACCCGCCTGCTGACCCAGCCGCAAACCAGGACCGCCCATGGACTTCAACCCGGCCGACAGCCCCAAGCTCACCGCCCGCCAGCAGCAGATTCTGGACCTGGTGCAAAGCGCCATCGAGCGCACCGGCGCACCGCCTACCCGGGCCGAAATCGCCGCCGAACTGGGCTTCAAGTCGGCCAACGCCGCTGAAGAACACCTGCAGGCGCTGGCCCGCAAAGGCGTGATCGAGCTGGTGGGCGGCACCTCGCGCGGCATCCGCCTGCGCAGCGAAACCCTGCGCGCGCTCAACCAAAGCCGCAACAAGCAGTTCTCGTTGCCGCTGCCCGGCCTGATGCAGCTGACGCTGCCGCTGGTCGGCCGGGTGGCGGCCGGCAGCCCGATCCTGGCCCAAGAGCACATCGACCAGACCTACGTGGTCGAGGCTACGCTGTTTGCGCGCAAGCCCGACTACCTGCTGCGGGTGCGCGGCATGAGCATGCGCGACGCCGGCATCATCGACGGCGACCTGCTGGCGGTGCAAAAGGCCAGCGACGCCAAGCACGGTCAGATCGTGGTCGCTCGCCTCGGCGACGATGTCACCGTCAAGCGGCTGCACCGCAGCGGCCATGGCATCAAGCTGCTGCCCGAGAACCCCGATTTCCAGCCCATCGTGGTCGGCGAAGGCGACCGCTTCGAGCTCGAAGGCATCGCCGTCGGGCTGATCCGCAACAACATGATGATGTAGCGGTGGCCGACGATCCTGTGCAAGGCCCGGCCGGGCCGGCGGCGAGCCCCCCTCAGTTGGCCGCCACGGCCTGCCGTGGCGATCCGCAGGTCGGCGCGCAAGTCGATGCGCAGAGCGGTCGGCAGAGCGGCCCGCGGGTCCGCCCGACCGCCGTCAAGTCGCCCAAGTCCCCGTCCGCCGGCAGCTGCCAGCGGCTTGAAGACCTGCCCAACATCGGCCCGGCCATGGCCGCCGACCTGCGCGCCATGGGCATCACCCACCCGCGGGACCTGGCGCACCGCGACGCCTTCGTGCTCTACCAGTCGCTGTGTGCGCTCAGCGGCAAGCGGCAAGACCCTTGCGTGCTCGACACCTTCATGGCCGCCACCGACTTCATGCGCGGCGCAGCGCCGGCGCCCTGGTGGGCCTACACCGCGCAGCGCAAGCTGCTGTACGGCGCGGTGTAGGCACTGCCGCTGCCGCGGCCGAGGTCGAAGCCGCTCAACCCGCAAGTTGGACCGTGCCGGCTGGCTCAGGCCGATGCTTCGAGTTGATGACCGTCGTGCCGATGCATTTCTGTTGATGCATTTCTGTTGATGCATTCGTGTCGCTGGATTCGAGTCGATTGGGCCCTGGCCGCAGGCCCCGGCCCGCCACCCGCCTGGCCGCGAAGTGGCCGCACGAAGGCCCGCTGTTTGCACCATTGCGTGTAACGGCATGCTTCAACAATGGCTTCAGCTTGTCCACTCCGCTGCCGACATTGTTGCCATGAACCCGCTACACGCCCAATTGCCCATATGGATGTTTCGCCTCGTGGTGCGCCGCCCGCCGCGGTCCAACAGCATGATGCACACGCGGATCGAGGTCTGCCCGCCCGAGCTGTGGCCGTCGTCGCTGTCTTGGCGCGGCCGGATCACGCGCTGGAGCCAGCGCCTGATCAGCCAGGTAGCGCCGTGCTTGCCCGCGCCGATCAGGCCGGTCAACCAACTCACCCTGGTCAAGGCCGAATTCGTCGACAGCGTGATCGACCTTTACAGCGAAGGCCAGCCCTCGCTGGTGGAACGCATCGCCCGTGCGCGCTCGCTGCGCGAGCTGTGGCACCTGCGCTCGTCGGTCTACGGCGAGGTGGCGATGGCGCTGGATCAAGGCGAAGCCGAGCGCCGGCTGGCCGGCCTGAACCGCCACTTTCCGACCCGCGCGCCGCGCGCCACCTGGATGCCGTTCGCCCGATGAGACAAGCCCAGACCAGCGCCGCACCGCGGCAGTACATGAGCCCGCCGCAGGCGATGCCCATCCTGCCGGGCCCGGGCCTGCCGCAAGACCGCCATGCCCGCATCGCCGCGCGCCGCGCCTTCGTCGGCCTGAAGCAGCAGTTCATGACCGCCACCGGCGCACTGGACGGCATGCGCGGCGACTGGTTGCGCTACCAGGTGCGCCAGGCCCATGAGCCGGGCGACCTGTGGCTGTTGCGCGGCGCGGTGTTCGCGGCGCTGGAGCAGCAAGGTGAATACGCCATGCGCACCCGCACCGATTTGCACCGCGTGATCGACAGCGTGTTCCCTGACAGCGGCGAGCTGCTGCCCTTCGGCCTGCACGTTTAAGCCGCCACGCGCGGGCCTCGGCGGTTCACGGCATGGCCAGGAAGTCCTGCTTGCCGAGGGCCAGGCCAGCTTGGCGCAGCAAGGCATAGGCCATGCCGACGTGGAAGAAGAAGTTGGGCAGCGCCCAGTGCCGCAGGTACGGCTCGCCGGCAAAGGTCAGCGGGTCGCGGTTGCGCATCGGGATCACGATTTCGCGCGCCTCGCTGCCATCGATCGCCGCGGCCGGCACCGAGTTCAGGTAGTCGATGGTCTTGGCGATACGTTCGCGCAGCTCGGCGATGCTGGCCTCGTTGTCGTCGAACTTCGGGATCTCCTGCCCCGCCAACCGGGCCACGCAGCCCTTGGCGCTGTCGCTGGCGATGCGGATCTGCGCCACGAACGGCAGCATGTCGGGCGCCAGGCGCAACTGCAGGTAGTTGTTGGCGTCGAAGTTGCGCGCCACGGCATGGGCCTCGGCCTTGTCCAGCCAGACCAGCAGGGCGCCAAGCTGGCGGGTGAAGAGCGGCACGCTGGCCGAATACATCGAGATCGTCATGGGGCGGTTCCGGTAGAGCGTTTGTTGAACGCGGAAAACCGCGCATGCTAGGCCAAACCGGGCTTGACCAGGACCCGGGGC
The DNA here is from genome assembly GCA_043749575.1 of Burkholderiaceae bacterium. Taxonomy (GTDB): domain Bacteria; phylum Pseudomonadota; class Gammaproteobacteria; order Burkholderiales; family Burkholderiaceae_C; genus Pseudaquabacterium. Next base: position 10,443 of record JAYVDE010000222.1, read on the forward strand.
CGGACGCGGCATGAACGCGGCACGGCGCGCAGCACGGCCCGCGGCAGGCAACCGCCATGAACGCGGCACAATCGCCGGCCACACCATGAACATCATCATCCTCGACGATTACCAAGACGCCGTGCGCAAGCTGCATTGCGCCACGCGCTTGGAACCCTACAACGCCAAGGTCTTCACCAACACCGTCAAGGGCATCGGCCAGTTGTCGGTGCGCCTGCGCGACGCCGAGGTGTTGGTGCTGATCCGCGAGCGCACGCATTTTCCGCGGGCGCTGCTGGAAAAGCTGCCCAAGCTGCGCCTGCTGGTGCAGACCGGCAAGGTCGGCCCGCACATCGACGTCGACAGCTGCACCCGGCTGGGCATCGCGGTGGCCGACGGCAGCGGCTCGCCGGTGGCGCCGGCCGAGCTGACCTGGGCCTTGATCATGGCCGCGATGCGCCGGCTGCCGCAGTACATCGGCAACCTCAAGCACGGCGCCTGGCAGCAAAGCGGCTTGAAGGCAGCGTCGATGCCACCGAACTTCGGCCTCGGGCTGGTGTTGCGCGGCCGCTCGCTGGGCATCTGGGGCTACGGCCGCATCGGCCAGCTCGTCGCCGGCTACGGCCGCGCCTTCGGCATGCAGGTGGTGGTGTGGGGCAGCGAGGCCTCGCGCAGCCAGGCGCTGGCCGACGGCCATGTCGCGGCCGCCAGTCAAGCGGCCTTCTTCGAGCAGTGCGACGTGCTCAGCGTGCACCTGCGGCTCAACGACAGCACCCGCGGCCTGATCACGCTGGACGACCTGGCCCGCATGAAGCCCACCGCCTTGTTCGTCAACACCTCGCGCGCCGAACTGGTCGAAGAAAACGCGCTGGTCTCGGCGCTGAACAAGGGCCGGCCCGGCCTGGCCGCGATCGACGTGTTCGAGGCCGAGCCCATCCTGCAAGGCCACCCGCTGCTGCGGCTGGAAAACGCCATCTGCACGCCGCACATCGGCTATGTGGAACAAGACAGCTACGAGCTGTACTTCGGCGCAGCGTTCGACAACGTCATCAACTTCATCCGCAAAGAGCCGACGAACATCGTCAATCCCGAGGCGCTGAAGGTGATCCGGTAGATGGCGCCGGACCGGTGCCCACCCGCTGAGCCGGGCCTTGTGAAGGCCAGCCCTTGAGCACCAGCGCGGCGCCGGCCTCGCCCGAGGGGCAGCGCCAGTTGGCCGGGGTGCGCTGGCCCTTGATGTTCGGCAACTTCGCCTGCGGCTGCGGCGTGATGGTGACCGCCGGCACGCTCAACGACCTGGCGCGCTCGCTGCAAGTCAGCGTGGCGGTGGCGGGCCAGTTGCTGGCAGTGGCCGCGGTGGTGCTGGCCCTGGGCGCACCCTTGCTGGCCGCGATGGTGGCCGGCATCGACCGCCGCCGGCTGCTGACGCTGGCGCTGCTGTGGTTTGCCGGCGGCCACCTGATCGCCGCGCTGATGCCGACCTACGCCGCGCTGATGCCGGTGCGGGCGATCTCGGTGCTGGGCGCGGCGGTGTTCACGCCGCAGGCCGCCGCCGCGGTGGGCGTGATGGCCACTGCAGCGCAGCGCGGCCGGGCCATCACCTTCATCTTCCTGGGCTGGTCGGTGTCGTCGGTGATGGGCATGCCGCTGTCGGCCTGGATCGGCGAGGCCCATGGCTGGCGCTGGGCTTTTGCGCTGGTGGCGGTGCTGGCCACCGTGGCCGCGCTGTGGGTCTGGTGCACGGTGCCCGATGGCGTGCGGCCGGCGGCGCTGTCGCGCGCGGCCTGGGCGCGGGTGTTCAGCCACCCGGCGCTGATGGCCACGGTGATGGTCACCGTCTTCAGCGCGGCCGGGCAGATCACGCTGTTCACCTACTTTGCGCCCTACTACCGCCAGGTGCTGGGCGCCACGCCGGGCGAGATCAGCGCGATGTTCGCGGCCTTCGGTGCCATCGGCGTGATCGGCAACGTGGTGGTGGCGCGCCACATCGACCGCATCGGCGCGCCGCGCGCGGTGTTGGCGATGCTGGTGTGCATCGCCACGTCGCTGCTGCTGTGGCCGCTGGGCACCAGCCTGCCGCTGATGATGGTGGTGCTGGCGCCCTGGGCGCTGGGCTGCTTTGCGTCGCAATCGGCGCAGCAAGCGCGGCTGGGGCTGGTGGCACCGGCGCTGGCGCCGGCGCTGATTGCACTGAACTCGTCGGCGATGTACGCCGGCCAGGCACTGGGCGCCATCAGCGGCGGCGCGATGATGGTGCCCTTCGGCTACGGCCCGTTGCACTGGGTGGGCCTGGCCTGGTTGCTGGGGGCGATCGCGCTGAGCGTGTGGGCGGCGCGGCGCATGGCCGCGATCACTGCCGCAGAGGCGGTCGCTGATGCAGCCACAGCCGCTGGCGCTGGCGCCGAAGCAGCCGCAGCCGCCGCTGGCGCTGGCGCAGCCGCCGCTGGCGCAGTCGCTGCCGCCGCCACAGCGAGCCCTGCCGCGGCCGCGCCGTTGCGGGGCTGATGCGGTGCCTGCGCCGCAGCGGCCCCATGACGCGCGGCAGCGGCCCAATCAAGCACCGCAGCTGCCCGAAGACGCGCCGCTGCGCCAGCCAGCTTCTTGTGGCGAAGTCTTCCGCGTCTTCAACCGGCTGGCGCTGCAGGGTTTCGGCGGCGTGCTGCCGGTGGCCCACCGCGAGCTGGTCGAGCGGGAACGCTGGCTGAGCCCGCAACAGTTTGTCGAGCTGCTGACACTGGGCCAGGTGCTGCCCGGCCCCAACATCATCAACCTCGCGCTGATCATCGGCGACCGCCAGTTCGGCTGGCGCGGTGCGGCCGCGGCCTGCGCCGGGCTGCTGGCGCTGCCGCTGCTCATCGTGCTGGCGCTGGCCACCGCCTACCAGCACTTTGCCGACAACCCGCTGGTGGCTGGCGCCTTGCGCGGCATGGGTGCAGTGGCCGCCGGGCTGGTCATCGCCACCGCGGTCAAGCTGTCGCGCACGCTGCAGACCAACCCCATCGGCCGGCCGGTCGGCATTGCGCTGGCACTGGCCACCGCGGTGCTGGTCGGCGGGCTGCGCTGGCCGATGGCGGGCGTGGTGTTGGCGCTGGGCGGCGTGGGCATGGTCATCGCCTGGCGCCGCCTGGCCCCGCAGGCCGCGGGCCGATGAGCGCGCGTGGCCGCTCCAAAGCGCGAATCCCGGCGCGCGCAGCGCGAAGGCTCGTCCAGTGAACGCCGCCGAACTGCTGTCGCTGCGCGGCCTGGGCTGGGCCGACGTGGCCGCGCTGTGGCTGCACTTTTCGATCTTGTCGATGTTGGCGGTGGGCGGTGCCATCACCACCGCGCCCGACATGCAGCGCTGGCTGGTCGGCCAGCACGGTTGGCTGACCGACGCGCAGTTCACCACCGGCGTGGCCATCGCGCAGGCCGCGCCCGGGCCCAACATCTTGTTCGTCGCGGTGATGGGCTGGCAGGTGGCGGGTGTGGCCGGTGTGCTGGCCACGATGATCGGCATCATGGGGCCGTCATCGCTGGTGGCGGTGGCGGTCGGCCGCTTTGGCCAGCGCCGCGCCGATTCGCTGGTGTTGCGCGCCTTCACCGCCGGGCTGACGCCGTTGACGCTGGGCCTGCTGCTGTCCACCGGCTGGGTGCTCACCGCGCCGATCCGGCACGAGTGGCTGGCCGCTGTGCTGGTGCTGGGCACGGTGGTGGTGTCGGTGCGCACGACGCTGAGCCCGATGTGGCTGATCGCCGTGGGGGCGGCGGTGGGTGCGGCGATGGCTGGGCTGGGCGGGTCGGGCGCGGGGCCGTTGCCATGACCGTGGCCACCCCATGATCGACGGCATCCACCACTGGCCGCTGTTCATCGTCGCCGGCTTGATGCTGAACCTCACCCCGGGCGCCGACATGGCGCTGGTGGTGCGCAGCGCCGCGGCCCAGGGTGCACGCGCCGGCGCTGCGGCCGCGCTGGGCGTGGGCGGCGGCTGCTTTGTGCACATCGCCGCGGCGGCGCTGGGGCTGTCGGCGCTGCTGGCCGGCTCGCCCACCGCCTTCAGTCTGCTGCGCTGGTTGGGCGCGGCCTACCTGGTGTGGCTGGGGCTGGGCTTGCTGCGGCAGCCGCTTGCTGCCACCGCTGCTGCCGCTGCCGATGCCACCGCCACCGCCAGGCCGGCCGCGGCAAGCTGGCGGCGCCTGTTCGCGCAAGGTTTTCTGACCAACGCCCTGAACCCCAAGGTGGCGTTGTTCTTCCTGGCCTTTGTGCCGCAGTTCATCGACGCCCAAGCGCCGCACCCGGCGTGGGCGTTCGTCGCGCTGGGCACGGTGTTCGTGGTCAACGCCACGGCGGTGAACCTGGTGATCGCTGTCGCCGCCGCCGCGCTGCGCCGGCAGCTGGGCGACGGGCCCCGTTTGCGCCAATTGGGGCGCTGGCTGAACCGCGGTGTCGGTGCGGCCTTCATCGCGCTGGGCCTGCGCTTGGCGCTGGGCGACGGCCCGCGCTGAAAGCCCGGCGGCACTGAAGCCGCAGCACGCCCGTTGCGGCGGCGGTGGCGGTGGCGGTGGCGGTGGCGGTGGCGGTGGCGCGCCGCCACCTTGCCATCAGCCGCGCGACGCCGGCAGCAAACGCTGCACCAGCGGGTGCAGCACCTTCTTTTCGGTCGCGATGGCGAAGAACTGCTCTTCGACGCCGTCGCAGGCGGCCACCCGCAACACGTCGTAGCGCGGCGACAACTTGTCGTCCAGCCAGTCGGGTGCGGGGAACACGCCCATGCCCGACGCGCCGAAAGTGAGCAGCAGCGCGTTGTCCTCGAACTCACCCACCACGCGCGGGCGCACCGCATGGCGTTCGAACCAGGCGTCCAGGCGCGGCCGCACAGCGGCATGGGTGGTCGGCAGCAGCACCGGCACCCGCGCCAGCGAGGCCGGAAAGTCGCGCTGCGCCTCGGCCAGCAGCGCCGGCGGTGCATACCAGGCCAGCGGCGACGTGCCCAGCGAGTGGTTGTAGACCTTCAGGTTGCGGTTCGGCGCCGCGGCGCGGTCGGCCAGCACCACATCCAGCCGGTGCAGCGCCAGGTCGGCCAGCAGACCGTCGAACTCGTCCTCGTGGCACAGCAGGCGAAGCCGGGGTGTGTCCATCACCGGCTGCAGCAGGCGGCGCACCAC
>JAYVDE010000223.1:0-6182 GCA_043749575.1 Burkholderiaceae bacterium
TGGCCAGCAAACTGGTGATCTCGGACTTGGGCGCGCCTTCAATGGCACGCAACTTGGCGATGGCCAACAAGGCATCGAGGTTGTTCGGGTCCACGGCCAGCACCGCATCGAAGCGTTTCTTGGCCCCGATGGGATTCTTGTCTTCCAAATCGAGCGTGGCCAGGCTGGCGACGGCGGGCACGAACACCGGGTCGATGGCCAGGGCTTGCTCGAAGCTCGCCCGCGCAGCAGGCACGTCCTGGCGCAACAGCTGCACCCGGCCGCGCAAGTTGGGCGGCAGCGGGTTCTTGGGCAACTTGCCTTCAATCGCATCGATCGCCTTGAGGGTGCGGTCAAGGTCTCTCTTGTTGAGCAGCATACTGATCAGCGCCAGATCGGCGTTGGTGCCCTTGTCGGCGGCGGCGATCTTCTGCAGTTCAGACACGGTGGCTTCAAAGCCGGCAGACTTCAGCTTGGCCAGCGCCAAGTAGGTGCGGTTCGAACTGTTCGCCGGATCGAGCTTAACGGCGCTTTCGAAACTGATCCGCGCCTGCTCGAGATTGCCCGCCTGGATGTGCGCTTCACCGGCCAGCGCGTAGGTCCGGGGGTCTTTGTTACCGCCAGTGATCATGGGCTGAAGCGCCGCCAAGGCCTTGGTCGGCTGGCCCATTCGCAGCAGCGTCTGCGCCAGCCTTCGGCGGGCAAATGGCAGGTTGGGCTGCAGGGCCAGGGCTCGGCTCAGCACCCGCTCGGCTTGCAGCAGTGAGTCGTTGGCCAGGTGGATGGTGCCGGCCAGTTGCAGCACCCGCAAGTCGTCAGGCGCGGTCTTCTGCACCAGTTCGATCAGCTCCCGCGCTTTCTTGAAATTGCCGTTGGCGAAAGCCAACTGGGCGTCGAAGAACAGCGTCTGCACATGGTTGGGCAGTGTCTTGCGCAGTTCGGCCAGCTGCTCGTCAGCGCCCTTGAGGTCGCGTTGCCCCAGCATCACCGACACCAGGCCGGCTCGCGCCTGCGCGTGCGCGGGCTGCAAGCTCAGTGCCTTGCGGAACGCCTCGGTGGCCCCGGCGGCATCGCCGTTGAGCACCAACAGTATTTCGCCCTTCTCGAACCAGGCCTGCGCGTCGTTGGGTGTCGCCGCGAGCACCTTGTCCATCAGCGCCACCGCGTCTTCGCCCCGACGCTCGACTGCGGCGATACGCGCCTGCACCGCCAGCGTGGCCGGAAAATCGGGCACCGCCTTCAGCGCGGCCTGAATAGCACCTTGGGCCTTGGCCGCGTTGCCCAACGAGGCGTAAGCGGCAGCCACCGAAGTTTTCAAGTTGGCCGCAGCGGTTGGGGTGGTGAGTTCCAGCGCCGCGAATTCGTCGGCAACTTTCTGGTATTGCCGAGTTGACAGCATGGCCTTGGCCAGCAGCGGCGCCACATCGTTGACCGGGTATTGGAGATCCATCGCTTTGCGCAATTCGACGACAGCCGATGCCACATCGCCCGTTTCCAGCAGCACCTTGCCCAACAGGAAACGGATTTCGGCACTGTCAGGCCGCTGCTGAAGAGCCGATTTCAAGTGCAGCACCGCTGATGTGGTGTCGTTCTTTGCCAGATTGCCACGTGCGATTTTCAGCAGGTCTTCGGGCGTGGATTCGCCGCAAGCTGCCAGCAGAACCAAAGCCAACAGGCAAGTGGACGCGATCAGGGCTCGGCCGGGTTGTCTCATGAGGTACCGTGCTTCCATTGGGGGTTCGGCATGCCATGTCGCGGTCGTGGCATGCCAGGACGACTAGGAAGAGATGCGTTTTCGGCGCTTGCGGATCGATTGACCCAGCGCAATTTGGGCGCCGCAACACCGTACTCTGTCATTGTGCCCGTGCATGGCTGGGCGCCGGCTGGGGTAACTGGAAGCTGCGGCAAGCTCAGCGTGTCAAATCAACGGCCGCCGTCAATTGTTGCGATCACGGCGGTCAGGCACCGGGTTTTCACTGAGCAGTTGAGTCAGCGACAGGCGCACCGACCGAGACTGCGCGGCGGCGCCTTCACCAATACGGCCGAGCCAGACTGCGGTCGGTGCCCGGCCCGCCAACAGACGGTCAAGTCGCGCATGGACTTGGCGGGCCAGCACTTGTGCTGGCTTGGATGTGGTGAAGTCGCGTTTGTCACGGATGAAGCGACTGAAGATCAGCGGTGTCATCGACGGCTGGTGCTGCAAACCCAGCCGGGTGACCGTCAGCCAGAAACGCTGGACGGCGCGCCCGCCGGCAATCTGGCGGTCGATACCCTCGACCGGTTGCCGTGCCACGATGGCCACATGCGCCGCACAGGCCAACGCCGGCAGCCAGTCCATCATCAGCCTCGGCGCAATCGTGCCGCCCAGCCAGGTGTTGAGCAATTCGATGCGCTGCCAGCTGCTCATGGCCTGGCGCATCATCGCCAGGGTCAGGCGGTCGACCCCCAGCGCCTGATCCGGGATCCGGTCGGGGCTGAAGCGTGCATCCCACTGGATGACGCGCCGATGGACCTCAAAAGCCTCTGGCAAGCGCAGCCTGAGGCCGGCGTTTTGCCACAGCAGCGATGCCCACCGCAGCCGCTCCGTCAGGCTCTCGAACCACAGGATCGTGTGCTCAGGTCCGACCGCCGATTCAAGGGTTTGGCGCTCCAGCGCTGTCAGCGGCCTGGTGCTCAACGGGCGCCGCTGCACGCTGCGCAGCGGGATCGCCGAGATCAAGGGATTGGGCGTCGGGCGCGCCAGCGGCAGCAGCGTCACATCGAAGGTCGGTTGGTCGTCGGGCATGTCGCTGCGTCGGACCGCCCGGGCTGTCAGCCCATGGCCCGACGCTGCGATGTCCAAGGTTTCCAGCAACGCACCCAGCGACAACTGGCTCGGCCGCCCGTCCAGGTCGTAGACGCAATCCTGGCGGGTGTCGAAGCCATGCACCACCAGGTTCAATTCGTCCAGCACCTCGAACCGCCAGGGCTGGGCGTTGTCGCCGCTGGGCGCCCAACGGGCCAGGTCCAGAATCTGGTCCATCACGCTGGTCAGTCTCATTGCGGCTCCAGCTTCAACGCCGCGGCCAGGTAGCGGCGTCCGATCATGATCGCCAGGCGCTGCAGCGGGTGGCGGTGGCCGCCGGGCCGCCAGCAGCGTGCGATGCGGCCGGTGAAGGCGTCGAATTGCAGGCTGTGGGGCACCGCACGAACGGGCCCGCGGCCGATCAGGATCTTCAGCGCCTCGGTCGCGGCCACGCCGGCGCAGATCTGGCAGGCCATCACCGTCGACGGGCCGCGGCGGGCGTGGAAGTTGACGGCATGGGGGTCGACGAGATAGCCGCGGTGCAGGCCTGCCGGCGTCAGGCCGACGACAAAGCGAAGCGCCTTTTCGGTTTCGGCCAGGTCACCCCAGCCGAAGTATTCTTCGAAGGTCATGCCGCCCGGCATAAAATTCAGTACTGCGGCGCCCATGCCGATCGGGGCCGCGGTGATGGCCGGAATACCGCGTCTGGCACAGGCCGCAAAAACCGCCTGGCGGGCGGAAAACGCGAAGAAGTCCAGGCCGTCGACGTACAGATCGACGCCATCGAGAAAATCGTCGATGTTCTCGATATCGATGCCGGCAGGAAACTGCCGAAGTCGTATCTCCGGATTGATGTCCAGTGCCTGTGCGGCCATCACCTCGATTTTCGGCTTGCCGAGCGTGGAGATGAACGCGCCCGCCTGCCGGTTGAAGTTTGGGAGCGCAAACGCGTCGAAATCGGCGATGCTGAAGCTGCCGACCCCCAGGCGCGCCAGTGTCGTCAAGTGCACGCCGCCCACACCGCCCATGCCGGCGATCGCCACGCGCTTGTGGCGCAGGATCTCCTGCTCGTGCGAGGCCAGCCACCCGATGTTGCGGGAGAACGCGTCGCGGTACGAAAAGAGAGCGGGCATCTTCAATTCAGTGTCGTGGCGAAATGTGCTTGGGCTTCAAACGGTAGCACGCCCGTTCCAGCCGTTATCGGTCAATACGGTGCCAGCCTGAGCCAGCCGGCCGAGGCTCGCATCGACTAGCCGAATCCATCCCATCAAGGCAGCAGATCAGAGGCGGGCAAAGAGCGGTGCGGCCGTGAACTATGCGCCTGTTCGGGTCGCGCCCCGTCTGCCGCCAAGCTGGCCGGCGTGGGACCTGTGACATCATCTCGAACCGATCAATCAGCAGGCGGCGCGGCGATAGCAGGCGGGGGTACATCGACCTGCCCAGCGCTCCGGCACCCGGCTGCTTGGCGGCGGATTTAGATTTCATGGAGTCAGGAAAAAGCCAAATGACCAAGCCATTTTTCAGTTTTGCGCATCATTTGAACGGCATTTCGGCGTTGGCCTTGCTGGCTGTTCTGGCCGGCTGCGCCAGCAGGCCGGTGTTTCCGCCCGCCCCGGTCGCGGCGGGCGTCGACGACTACACCTACATCATCGGCGCTGGCGACAACGTCAACATCATCGTCTGGCGCAACCCGGAACTGTCGATGGCGGTGCCTGTGAGGCCTGACGGCAAGGTGGCTGCGCCGCTGGTCGAGGAGATCATGGCGCAGGGCAAGACGTCTACTGAGCTGGCGCGTGATGTCGAGAAGCAATTGGGCAAGTACGTGCGCGACCCTGTCGTCACGGTGCTGGTCACCGGCTTTGTCGGCCCTTACAGCGAACAGATCCGGGTCGTGGGCGAAGCGGCCCGGCCGCAGTTCTTGAGCTACAAGAAGGACATGACCATGCTCGATGTGATGATCGCCGTCGGGGGGTTGACAGATTTCGCCGACGGCAACAGGGCCACGATCCTGCGCACCAGCGAGGGCAACAAGCAGTACACCGTGCGCCTGAAGGACTTGATCAAGCGCGGTGATGTCTCGGCCAATGTCGGAATGAAGCCGGGCGACATCCTGATCGTGCCGCAGAGCCTGTTCTGATGGCGCGCCGCATTCTTCAAGCAACACTTTCTGATCGTTAGGCCATGGAAGAACTGATCAGTCAGCTGACCTCGATTGCCCGGGGTATGTGGAAGTTTCGGTGGTCCGGGCTGGTCGTGGCCTGGGTTGTCGGCATCGTCGGCACGGTGGTCGCCTTCAAGGTCCCCGACCGCTACGAAGCGTCGGCCCGGATCTTCGTCGATACCCAGTCGATCCTCAAGCCGCTGATGGCCGGTCTGGCGGTGCAGCCCAACGTTGATCAACAGGTGTCGATGCTCAGCCGCACCCTGATCAGCCGGCCCAACATCGAGAAACTGGTGCGCATGGCCGATCTGGATCTGAAGAGCGAGTCCCGGGCCCACCAGGAATCGCTGATCGAGAGTTTGATGACCAGCCTGGCCATCAAGAGCACGGGGCGCGACAACCTGTACACGCTGAACTATGTCGAGGCGGACAAGGACAAGGCCAAGCGAGTCATTCAGTCGATGGTCTCGATCTTTGTCGAATCCAGCCTGGGTGCCAGTCGCAAGGACACCGACTCTGCCAAGGTTTTTCTGGACGAACAGATCAAGACCTACGAAAGCAAGCTGGAAGAATCAGAATCACGGCTGAAGGACTTTCGGCTGCGCAACCTCGAACTCCAGACCGGTGACGGCAAGGACTCCGCCTCGCGCCTGGGCGAGATCAGCCGCCAATTGGAAGCGGCCAAGCTCGAATTGCGCGAGGCCGAGAATGCGCGCGAGGCGGCGCGCAAGCAGTTGGATGCCGAGAAGTCCGGAAGCGGCAGTTCAGTGACGCAAAGTCTGCTGCAGGAGTCGGCAATTTCTGTCGCCACGCCTGAGATTGACGCGCGACTGGACGCCCAAAAGCGAGCGCTCGACGCCTTGTTGCAGCGCTTCACCGACCAACACCCGGACATTGTCAGCGGCCGGCGGCTCATCAAAGAACTGGAAGAACAGAAGCGGCGTGAGGTTGCCGAGTTGCGCAAGATCGCGATGGCGCAGCCGGCCCAGGTGCAAGGGCCGAATGCCAACCTTGCTCTGCAGGAAATGGGCCGCGTGCTGGCGACATCCGAAGTGCAAGCTGCCGGGCTCAAGGCGCGTGTCAGCGAATACCAATCCAGGTACGCCAGTGCGATTGCGCAGTCCAAGACTTCTCCGCAGTTGGAGGCCGAGGCCGCTCAGCTCAATCGAGACTACGGAGTCGTCAAGAAAAGCTACGAGGATCTGGTGGCGCGGCGGCAGTCAGCCGTCATGTCCGGTGATCTCGATATGGCGTCGG
>JAYVDE010000224.1:0-15559 GCA_043749575.1 Burkholderiaceae bacterium
CCTGTTTTGGGCGGTCTGCGGCCTTGCAAATCCTCGCCATAGCTGGGCTATGGCTGTGGTTTGCGCCTTGCAGCCCATCCCAAACCAGGGCGCCCACACCTCGCGAGGACTTGTTCAGCATGGCCTTAGCCGGCAGGCAAGCAGCGCGCCAGGGTGCTGGCCAACGCGCGGATGTCGACCGGCTTGGTCACGAAGTCGTTCATGCCGGCGGCCAGGCAGCGGGCCTGGTCTTGATCGACGTCGCTGGCCGTCATCGCGATCACCACAATGTCGTGCCCCAATGGCAGCGCACGGATGCTGCGCGTGGCCGCCAGGCCATCGAGCCGGGGCATCTGCAGGTCCATCAACACCAAGTCGAAACCGCCGGCTGCCACCTGCTGCACGGCGTCGTGGCCGTCGACCGCGGTGGCCACCGACAAGCCCAGCTGCTGCAGCAGCGCGATGCCGACCTCCCGGTTGACCGGATTGTCATCGGCCAGCAAGGCCCGCCAGGCGCGGCCGTTGGGCCCGGTCAGGCGGGGCGGCGGCCAGGATTCGCCGGCGCTTGCGGGTGGCATGGCCGGATCGGCGGGCTGGTTCATTGCGGCGAAAGACCCAAATTGGCAATGACCAATTTTGCGAGGCTGCGGGCCTGGCAAAGCGCCGTCGTCGTCCCGCTCAGGAGGGGTTGCGCCAGGGCGCGGTTTGGCGTAGTCGCTCTCGGGATGCTTTCAGCGTCAGCCCGGCAGCAGCCCGGCAGCAGCCCGGCATCAGCGCTGCAGCAGTTCCAGTGCGCGATCCATGCCGCCCGACTCGATCGAGATCATCGCCTGCTCGCGCACCGCCGGCTTGCCGTGGTAGGCGATCGACAGGCCGGCCACGCTCATCATCGGCAGGTCGTTGGCGCCATCGCCCACGGCGATGGCCTGGTCCGGTGTTATGCCCATCAGCTCGCAGACCTCGAGCACCACGCGGCGCTTTTCAGCGCCATCGCAGATGTCGCCCCAGGGCCGGTCGAACAAGGTGCCGGTGAGCCGGCCGTTGAAGACGCCCAGGCTGTTGGCGCGGGCGAAATCCAGCCCCAGCCGGTGGCGGATGCGCTCGGAGAAAAAAGTGAAGCCGCCCGAGACCAGCAGGGTTTTCAGCCCAGCGCGCTGGCAAGCCTGCACGAAGGCCTCGACGCCCGGGTTGAGTTGCAGCCGCTGGTCATAGACCTGCTGCAGCGCGCTCTCGGGCACACCGGCCAGCAGGGCGACGCGGCGGCGCAGGCTGTCTTTGTAGTCGCTGATCTCGCCACGCATCACGGCCTCGGTGATGGCGGCCACTTCGTCTTTGCGGCCGGCGGCCGCGGCGATCTCGTCGACACACTCGATGTTGATCAGCGTCGAGTCCATGTCGAAGGCGATCAGCTTGTACTGCGACAGCGGCAGCGGTGGTGTGAAGCCGCGAATGAACAGGCCGGGAGCGAACTCACGGGCCGAGAGGGCGCTGGCGTCGGCGCTGGCTATGGCGGGAGGCGCGCCGGGGGATAAGGGGGCTGGCATGGCGGCGCGGATCTTAACCGGGGGGCGGCTGGGGCCGGCACTGCAGCTGTTGTCACCGCCCAAGCCACCCGCTGCCGGGGCAGGCGCCAAGCCGGCGCCGCGCTGGTGCGGCCAGAATGCCGGTATTGCAGCCCAACCGGGCCGCGTTGCCGGAGTTGCCGCCATGTCCGATGCCCTGGTGCTGGTCACCACCCACGGTGCGATCCGCACCCTCACGCTGAACCGCCCGTCGGCGCTGAACAGCTTCACCGCGGCGATGCACCGCGAGCTGCGCGCCGCGCTGGACGCGGCGGCCGCCGACGAGGCGGTGCGCTGCGTGGTGCTGACCGGCGCCGGTCGGGGTTTCTGCGCCGGCCAGGACTTGAACGACGAGGGCATGGGCCAAGACGGCACACCCGCCGACGTCGAGGGCGTGGTCGAGCGCCACTACAAGCCGCTGGCGCTGCGCATCCGCAGCATGCCGGTGCCGGTGGTGGCGATGGTCAACGGCGTGGCCGCCGGGGCCGGTGCCAACATCGCGCTGGGCTGCGACCTGGTCATCGCGGCAAAGTCGGCCAGCTTCATCCAGGCCTTCTCGAAGATTGGCCTGGTGCCCGATGGCGGCGGCACCTGGCTGCTGCCGCGGCTGGTCGGCCGGGCCCGCGCGCTGGGCCTGGCGATGACCGGCGACAAGCTGCCGGCCGAAGAGGCCGCGGCCATCGGCATGATCTGGCGCTGCGTCGATGACGCTGCATTGCTAGCCACCACCCTGGCGCTGGCGCAGAAGCTGGCGCTGCTGCCATCGGCCGCACTGGCCGCCACCCGCCGGGTGATCGACGACGCGGTGGCCATGGATTTCAGCCAGGCCTTGAGCAACGAGGCCCGTGTGCAGGGCGAAATGAGCCGCGCCGCTGACTTTGCCGAAGGCGTCAGCGCCTTCCTGCAGAAGCGTGCCGCGGTCTTCAAGGACCGCTGACAACCCAGCTCGGCGCAGCTCAGGTCGGCGCCGGCGGCTCGGTGGCGGCGCTGGCCGCGTCGGCCACCAGCAGGTCGACCAAGTCGCGGGCGAAGGCCGGCAGGGCCTGCAGGTTGCGCATGCAGATCTTCATCTCGCGCAACGCCCACACGTCGGCCAGCGGCACGGTGTCGATGGCCATGGCCAGCGCATGCCGGCGCGCCGCCGAGGCGGGCAGGATGCTGACGCCGACGCCGGCCTCGACCATCCGGCAGGCGGCCTCGAAGTTGCCCACTTCGATGCGGGTCGGCAGGGTGCGGTGCAACTGGTCGCAGGCCTGGCGCAGAAAGCCGTGGATCGCGCTGGCCTCGTGCAGGCCGACATGGTCGAGCTCCAGCGTGTCGGCAAAGGCCACCGGCGCGCCGCCGGCCAGCACGTGGCCGCGTGGCACCACCAGGATCAGCGTGTCCTGGCGGTAGGGCAGGGTCTGCAGGTTCTCGGTGCGCACCGCGCCCGCGACGATGCCGATGTCGGTCTGGCCCTCGGTGACGGCACGCACGATGTCGTGGCTCAGCCGCTCGCGCAGGTCGATGTTGACATCCGGGTGGCTGCGCAAGTAGCGGCGCAGCACCGGCGGCAAAAACTCGCCCAGCGCGGTGGTGTTGGCGAACACCCGCAGGTGTCCCTTGATGCCCTTGGCGAAACTCTGCAGATCACCGCGCAGGTGCTCGATCTGGCCCAGCACCAGCCGCGCGTGGTGCACAAAGGCCTGGCCGGGTGGTGTCAGCGTGACGCCCTGGCTGGTGCGGTAGAGCAGCTTGGCGCCAATGCTCTCTTCGAGATTCTTCACCCGCGTGCTGGCCGCGGGCAGGCTCATGTGCGAGGCCTCGGCGCCTCGGGTGAGGCCGTTGGTCTCGGCGATGCGCACCATCAGGCGCAGGTCTACCAGGTCGAAGTGCATGGCCATGGTCCGATTGTGCGTCGCCGCAGCGTTTGGCCCGGCAAAGCCGGCATCGGCCGGGTGCTTGCATGCCCGTCAGCGCTGAACCGGCCGAACCGCGCCACCGGTGCCGGCGGCTGTGGCAATATCCTTGGCAACCTGGCAACCTGGCAAGGGGGGCGGCGGTGGTGGCTCAAGTGTTCTCCGGCGCGAGCATCGGCTTGCTGCTCGGGCTGCTGGTGGGTCTGTCGACCTCGCCGGTCGTCGCGCTGGTGGTGGGCGCGCTTGCCGCCCTGCTGAGTGCGGTCGTGCTGCCGCAAGCCAAGGGTGGTGCGGTTGACACCACACCGACGCGGCAACTGGCGGCAGCCTGGCGCTCGGGCGCACTGGGCCTGGCGGCCATCGTCGGCCTCACTGCAGGGCTGTGGCTGCGCACGCACGATGCCCTGTCGCCGCCACGCCCAACCCTGGCGCAGCAAGTGGCTGCGGTGCAGGCCGCTGGTTTCGGCGCCGAGGAAGCCCGCCGCCTCGTTGCCAGCCGGGAGTTTCCGGCGGCACGCGCGGCCTTGGCACCGACTGGTGCGGCAGCGGCAGCGGCGACCGCAGACCACCGATCGAGCGTGCTCTTCAGCGCCGATGCCAGCAGCTGCGAACGCCTTGCACCGTCGCGCTTCAAGAACGTCGCCGTCGCGGCGGCGGCCTACGAAGCGGCAGGATTCGCAGCGCTCGCCGACTTTGCGCGCTCACTCGCGAACGAGCTGGCCGATGAAAGCCAGCGCAAGGTGGCGCTTGTCGCTGTGGTAGGGGCCACATGCGCCGCGCGTTGATCCTGGGCAGCTGCACCGCTGCCGCACTTCGAATGTTCGGCAAGGCGCACGCGCAACCGGCGAAAGTGTTGGCCTCAGCCAGCGCCTCGGTGCTGAAGATCGACGCCGGCACGCACACCGCCTCGGGTTTTCTCTGGCCGGATGCGCAGCACGTGGTGACGGCGCTGCATGTTGTCGACAACGCGCGGGCGATCATCGGCCACCTCGTTGACGCCCAAGGCAAGATCGAGGCCTCACACCCGCTGCGCGTGGTGCGGGTGTTGAAGGCCGCTGATCTGGTGATGCTGCGCCTGCCGGCGCCGCTGGCGCGGCCTGCGTTGACGCTGAACACCAGTCTGCCGGCAGTCAAGCAGACGATGGATGCGCTGGGTTTCCCGCTGAACAGCCCAGGCGCCAGTGCTACCGAGGTCAAGCGCCGCTTCGGCGGCGACCGCTTGAACAGCATCCTGCCGCCGCAGGTACTGGCGACCCTCAAGGACTACCCGAGCGCCACGCTGGAGATCCTCAACCTGGAGGGCAACCTCGTGCCGGGCCTGTCGGGGGCGCCGTTGCTGGACAGCAGCGGGCGTGTCGTCGGCGTTGCCAACGGCGGACTCGAGGCCGGGGCGGTAGGCATCTGCTGGGGCATTCCGGCCAAGCATCTGGCGCCATTGGCGCAATCCAGCGACAACCAGTTGCCAGGCGCGGTCGCGATCAAGCAGCTCTTCGCAGCGGACCTGCAGGCCAACGTGAAGACGCTGCCACCGCTGAGCGGTGTCACGCTGACGCGGCTGCGAAGCCGCAGCTTTGCGCAGCTGGCGGCGACTGCCGATGACGGACTCGGCCTGCGCCAGCTGGCGATGTTGTTCCAGGCGTTCCAGCCTGAAACCTTCAGCTACGACATCTACCAAGACCTTCGGCTCGGCGCCACGCTGGCGGTGCCCGAGGGCGCCGCGTTGCGATCTCAGGGTGACTTCATCACCGTGCAAGGGCCTGGCTGGCCACGCATGTCGATGGTGGTGCAAATACGTTCTTCGGCCAACGGTGCCGAGGCGCAGCGCCAGTCAGAAATGTTCGAGCGGGCGGTGACGCAGATGGCGACCGCCGGGACGCTGGTGACGCTGGACCCGACTTGGTCTTACCTCGGCGCGATGCAAAAGGGCACTTTGCTGGTCAATCGCAAGGGCTACTACCGCGTTCGCCTGAAGGATGGCTTCTGGCAACGCGAGGCCTACTTGTTCGGCACCTACGCCACCAACGGACGGGCCTTCTTGGGGGTTGCAGCGGTCAACATCGACGACAGTGTCGCCACCGGCTTGCTGGAGCTGCAATGCGTGCAAGGACTGAATCATCCTCGGTGCCCCGAACTGATGGACCAGCGCCGCGCCTGGGCGCAGTGGGTACTGGCGGCACAGTTCTCTACTTTTCCGCCGGAATGACCGGGCGAGACGGGTTGCTGCTGCGCTGGGGCCGGCGTTGCGTCAGCCGGCTTCGGCCTCGGGCATCACAAAGGGTTTGCCGATCTTGAAGATGCCGCTGATGCGCACCGCCGGTTCGCCGTCGGCGGTGACCAGGCCCTGCGCGAACACCAGGCTGCGGGTGACGCGCAGCACCTCGGCCTCGCCCTGCACCCAGCAGCCCAGCGGCGCGGGCGCGAGGTAGTCGAGCTGCAGGTTGATGGTGGGCAGGAACTTGTCGCCCACCGCGCTGGCTTTGCGGTGGATCGACAGCGGCAGCACCATGTCGGAGAAGCTGGCCAGCATGCCGCCATGGCAGTTTTTCATCGGGTTGCAATGACGCCGCTCGACCCGAAAGCCGATCTGCACCAGCGGCCCCTCGTGCTTGAGGTAGAACGGGCCGTTGATGCCGATGAACAGGTCGCCCAGCGCCATGGCCTGAAAGCCGGCGGGCAGCTCGACGGCCTCGCGCCGGACGGTGAAGGTTTCTGCGGTGGTCATGGTGGGGTTCAAGGGGCGGGGGTCGTGGGCTTGGGCACGGGCTTGCTTGTCATCGGGGCGTCTTCAAGCATTCAAGTTTCGCGATAGTCTGGCGGCCCTGCTGTCACCGGCGCGCCAGCGCTTCCCGCCCATGATCGGCCTGCCGTGATCGATATCCACTACTGGCCCACGCCCAACGGCTGGAAGATCAGCATCGCGCTCGAAGAGCTGGGCCTGGCCTACACCGTCAAGCCGGTCAACATCGGCCGCGGCGAGCAGTTTTTGCCCGATTTTCTGGCCATCAGCCCCAACAACCGCATCCCGGCGTTGGTCGACCACGACCCGCCGGGCGGCGCTGCGCCGTTCAGCAGTTTCGAGACCGGCGCGATGCTGGTCTACCTGGCTGAGAAGACCGGCCGCTTGCTGCCCAGCGACTTTGCCGGCCGCCACGCCGTGCTGCCCTGGTTGATGTGGCAGATGGGCGGGCTGGGGCCGATGCTGGGCCAGCATGGCCACTTCTTGCTCTACGCCAGCGAGAAGATCCCTTACGCGATCAGCCGCTACGAACAAGAAACGCGGCGCCTCTACGGCGTGCTCGACCGCCAGCTGGCCAAGACCGGCGCGCATGTGGCGGGCGCCGACTACAGCATCGCCGACATCGCGATTTTCCCGTGGATCATGACCCACAAGGCCCAGGGCCTGACGCTCGACGACTGGCCGCAGGTCAAGCGCTGGTTCGCCCAGGTGCGCGCCCGCGACGCAGTGCAGCGTGGGCTGGCGGTGGGCAAAGATTTGCGCCAAGCCCAGGCCACGATGGACGACGAGACCCGCAAGAACCTGTTTGGCGGGCCGCCTGCAGCAGCCGCAGATCCCGCAGCTCCCGCGCCGGCCACGCCCTGAGGACCAACTCATGATCGAATGCTATTTCGACTGTTCCAGCCCCTGGACCTGGCTGGCCTTTCACAAGCTGCGCCCGCTGGCCGCCGAGCTGGGTGTGACCGTCGATTGGAAGCCGGTGCTGGTGGGCGGCATCTTCAACACGGTGAACCCCAGCGTCTACGAATCGCGCGAGCGCGGCGTGCCGGCCAAGCAGGCCTACCTGCGCAAGGACTTGATGGACTGGGCGCGGCACGAGGACCTGGACATCCGCTTTCCGCCCAGCATCTTCCCGATCAACAGCGTGAAGGCGATGCGCGCCTGCTGCTGGTTGAAGCCGCATGGCCTGCTGGAGGCCTTCGCCGATGCGGTGTTCCGCGCCTATTGGACGGCTGACCGCGACATCGCGCAAGACGCGGTGCTGGCCGACATCGCGAGCGCGCTCGGTATCGATGCCGAGGCCTTGCTCGCCGCCATCAGCACGCCCGAGATCAAGGCCCAGCTGAAGGCCAACACCGACGAAGCGATCAGCCGCGGCGCCTTCGGCTCGCCGACGATCATCGTCGGCGGCGACGACCTGTACTTCGGCAACGACCGCCTGCCGCTGGTGCGCGCGGCGGTGCTGCGGCGGCGCAGCGTCTGATCCTGGCGCGGCTGGCCCCCGCGCCGGGGCACGGGCCCCGAGCTCAGACGCCGTGAAAGCGCGCGAAGCTGTCGACCGGCGCCCGATCCGCCCGCAGCGCGTTGATGGTGTGCGCGGGGTTGGCGTGGCCGATGGCCATGCCGGTGAACAGCATGCGCTCGGGCGGGATGGTGATGAAGTCACCAATGGTCTTGGGGTAGACCGCCCAGCATTCCTGCGGGCAGCTGTCCAGACCTTCTTCGCGCAGCAGCAGCATCACGCTTTGCAGGAACATGCCCAGGTCGCTCCACTGCGGCGGGCCCATGCGGCGGTCGACGCTGCAGAACAGGGCCATCGGCGCGCCGAAGAACTGGTAGTTGCGGGCAAACCAGCGCAGCCGCGCGGCTTTGTCCTCGCGCGGAATGCCCAGCCGGGCGTACATGTCTTCGCCGATCTTGAAGCGGTAGTCGCGGTGTGGCGAGACCAGCTCCTTGGGGTAGATGTCGTACTCGGGCGTTTCGCTCTTGTCGCCGGCGGCCACCTCGGCCAGCCGGCGCTGCATGATGGCTTTGAGCTCATCGAGCTTGGCGCCGGCCACCACGTCGATGTTCCAGGGCTGCACGTTGCCGCCCGACGGTGAGCGCGATGCGGTGGCCAGCACGCGGCGAATCACCTCCACGGGCACGGCGGTGGGCAAAAAGTCGCGGACCGAGATCCGGGATTCGAGGGCTTGGGTAACGGTGGTGGCAGCGGTCATGGCGGTTTTCATCGGTGGGAATTTGTCTGGCGGCCATTGTCGAGTGATCAGCCGCAAGCCAGCGGGCAGATCCTTGACCAGGCACGCGACAGGGTGCAGGTGCTGCGGTTCGTGCGGGTTCAGCGCAGGTCGGCGACCACTTTCCAGCGGCCGTCCTGGATCTGGCTCAAGCGCGACAGCGGCGAGCCCAGGCGCTGGGTGGCCGAGAAGCTCATCGGCGGCGTGCCGAACAGGTCGGCCGGGATCTCGCCCATGGTCTCCATCGCCTTGATGAAGCTGTCGGTGGTCAGGTTGGGGCCGGCTTTCTGCGCCGCGCGGATGAAGATCTCGATCGTCGCGTAGGTGCCGGTGGCGTAAGTGCTGGGGTCGTCGCCGAACTTGGTCTTGTACTTGTTGGCCCAGAAACGCAGCGGCTGCTGCTCGACATCGAGGTAGGGGAAGAAGACGGTGGACACCGCGTAGAAGCCGTCCATGCCCTTGCCGCCCAGCTTGTGGATCAGGTCGGTGTAGGTCGCCTGCGAGCCGATGAAGGTCGGGTTCCAGCCGGTCTTGCGGGCCTCGGCGATCGCGCCGATGGTCTCGCGGATGATCGTGCCCAGCACCAGAAAGTCGCAGTTGCTGGCCTTCATGCGGGCGATCTGCGACGAGAAATCAGTAGCGCCACGCTTGTAGGTGGTCTTCTCGCCCATCGCCGCGCCGATGTCCTTCAAGCCGGCCTCGGCGCCGCGCACCACCTCCAGGCCGTAGTCGTCGTCCTGGTACAGCGTGCAGGCCTGTTTGGCGCCTTTTTCCTTGTAGAGGCGGGCCACGTTCATGCGCAGGGTGTCGTAGTACGAGGCCACGCTGGCAAACTTGAGCCGGTGCGGCGGGTCGTACATCTCACGCCCGGCCGACAGCGGCATGAAGTTGATGACGCCTTTTTCGAACATCACCGGCATCGCCGCGTTGTTCATCGGCGTGCCGATGTGCGCGGCGATCAGGAACACTTTGTCCTGCGTCACCAGCTTTTGCGCGGCCAGCACCGCTTTTTTGGGGTCGTAGCCGTTGTCCTCGACCAGCAGCCGGATCTTGCGGCCGTGGATGCCGCCTTGTTCGTTGATCTCGTCGACCCGCAACTGCATGCCGTTGCGCGCGGCCTTGCCGTAGGCCGCCACCGGGCCCGACAAGTCCTGGATGGTGGCGATCAGGATCTCGGTCTTGCTGATGCCGGGGGACTGCGTGATGCCGGGAGACTGCGCGGCGGCCGGCGCGGCGGTGCTGGCCAGCAGCACGGCCAGCACGGTGGGCAGCGCCAGGCGGGCGGCGGAGCGGGTCGGTCGGGTCACAGGGTCTCCTCGGGCGATGGGATGGCGCGGCCAGTCTGCGGGCCGCGAGGGTACGCCGGCAATCGTCGATTCGGACGATCAGGCTGGCGCAGCACCGCTAAGGCAATGCTGAACAAGTCCTCGCGAGTGTGGGCGCCCTGATTTGGGATGGGCTGCAAGGCGCAAACCACAGCCATAGCCCAGCTATGGCGAGGATTTGCAACGCCGCAGACCGCCCAAAACAGGGATGACCGCGTCACGAGGGACTTGTTCAGCGTTGCCCTAACCCCCGTCCACCACCGCCCGCCCCAGAACCAGCCAATTGGCGCAAGACGCTGGGCGACGGCCGGCCGGAACATCGGCCGCTCAGCTGCCAGACTGTTCTGTCAGCCCCAACCAAGCCGCCCGATGAGCCTGCTCGACGCCCCAGCCAGCCCGCACTACTTCAGCCCCGAGCATGTGCAGTTTCGCGACATGCTGCGCGGCTGGGTCAGCCGCGAGATCACGCCCCACGTCAACGACTGGGACGAGGCCGAGACCTTCCCCCGCGCGCTGTATCAAAGTGCGGCGGCCATCGGCCTGCTGGGCCTCGATTACCCCGAGCAATACGGCGGCACCCCCGCCGACCTGTTCTACCACCTGATCCTCAGCGAAGAGCTGGCCCGGCCGGGCTGCGGCGGTGTGGCGGCCTCGCTGATGTCGCACACCATCGGCTTGCCGCCGATCAAGAGTTTCGGCAGCGATGCGCTCAAGCACCGCGTTATCCCGCCGGTGCTGGCCGGCGACAAGATCGCCGCGCTGGCGGTGACCGAGCCCTCGGGCGGGTCGGATGTCGCCGCGCTCAAGACCACGGCGATCCGGGCTTGCGACAGCGCGGGCGAGCACTACATCGTCACCGGCGAAAAGGTCTTCATCACCTCGGGCATGCGCGCCGATTTCATCACCGTGGCGGTGCGCACCGACCCGAGCAACAAAGGGTCGGGTGGCATCTCGGCGCTGCTGGTCGACGGCGACACGCCGGGCCTCAGCCGCACCAAGCTCGACAAGATGGGCTGGTGGGCCAGCGACACCGCCCACCTGCGCTTCGACCACTGCCGCGTGCCGGCAGCCAACCTGGTCGGCGAAGAGAACAAGGGCTTCAAGACCTTCATGAGCAACTTCAACGGCGAGCGGCTGGGCATGGCCGCGCAGGCCGTGGCCTATGCCCAGGTCTGCTTCGACGAGGCACTCGACTGGGCCCGCCAGCGCAAGACCTTCGGCGCGCCCTTGAGCGAACGCCAGGTCATCCGCCACAAGCTGATGGACATGCTGCGCGCCATCGACGTGGCGCGCTGCCATGTCTACGACCTGGCCTGGGCCCAGCAGCACGACCACGGCGACCCCAACCTGCGGGTCGCGCGCATCGCGATGGCCAAGGTGGAGGCCACCCGCTGCATGCAGTTTTGCGCCGACGCCGCGGTGCAGATCCTCGGTGCCATGGGCTTCATGCGCGGCACCAAGAGCGAACGCATCTACCGCGAGGTCAAAGTGATGATGATTGGCGGCGGCTCGGAAGAGATCATGAAAGACCTGGCTGCACGCCAATTGGGGATCTGAGGCATGGCCGTCATCGAATCGACTGTTTCCCCCAGCAGCGAGGCATTTGCCGCCAACCGCGCCGGCATGCTGGCGCTGATAGAGCGCATCCGCGACGCCGAAGGCCGGGCGGTGGCCGCCAGCAACGCCTCGCGCAAGCGCTTCGAGGCGCGCGGCCAGTTGCTGCCCCGTGAGCGCATCGCCTTGCTGCTCGACCCCGGCGCGCCCTGGCTGGAGCTGTGCACCCTCGCCGGCTACGGCCTGGACAACCACGACCCCGACAAGACCGTGCCCGGCGGCGGCGTGATCGGCGGCATCGGCTTTGTGTCGGGCATCCGCTGCATGGTGGTGGCCAGCGATTCGGGCATCGACGCCGGTGCGATGCAGGCCGGCGGCCTGGACAAAGCACTGCGCATCCAGGAGCTGGCGTTGGAGAACCGCCTGCCCTATGTGCAGCTGGTGGAGTCCGCCGGCGCCAACTTGCTGAAGTACCGGGTCGAAGGTTTTGTGCGCGGCGGCGGGCTGTTCCGCAACCTGGCGCGCATGTCGGCCGCCGGCCAGCCGGTGCTCACCGTGACCCACGGCTCGTCGACGGCAGGCGGTGCCTACCAGACCGGCTTGTCCGACTACATCATCATGGTGCGCGGCCGCTCGCGGGCCTTTCTGGCTGGCCCGCCGCTGCTGATGGCCGCCACCGGCGAGGTCGCGACCGAAGAAGAACTGGGCGGCGCCGAGATGCACACCAGCATCTCTGGCCTGGGCGATTACCTGGCCGAGGACGACCGCGACGCGCTGCGCATCGCCCGCGAGGTGCTGGGCCAGATCGACTGGCCCCAGCTGGCAGGCGAAGCCCGCAGCTTCTTGCCGCCGCGCCACGACCGCGAAGAGCTGCTGGGCGTGATGCCGATGGACCCCAAGCGGCCGGTCGACATGAAGCAGGTGATCGCGCGTTTGGTCGACGACTCCGAGTTGCTGGAGTTCAGCGCCAACTACGGCCCGGCCACCGTTTGCGGCCATGCCCGCATCGAAGGCCATGCGGTGGGCATCATCACCAACAATGGCCCGATCGACAACGCCGGTGCGGCCAAGGCCACGCACTTCATCCAGGCCTGCTGCCAGAGCCGCACGCCGATCCTGTACCTGAACAACACCACCGGTTTCATGGTCGGCCGCCAGTACGAAGAGCGCGGCATGATCAAACAGGGCTCGGCGATGATTCAGGCGGTGGCCAGCGCCACGGTGCCGCAGATCACGCTGTACTGTGGTGCCAGTTTTGGCGCTGGCAACTACGGCATGTGCGGCCGCGGCTTTGGGCCGCGCTTCTGCTTCAGCTGGCCCAACGCCAAGACGGCGGTGATGGGCGGTGAACAAGCCGCCGGCACCATGGCCATCGTCACCGAGGCGTCGATGAAGCGCAAAGGCGCGGTCGACCACGCCAAGATCGACGCGCTGAAGGCCGGCATCCAGCAGCGCTTTGACAGCCAGATGAGTGTGTTCACCACCAGCGCGCTGGGGCTGGACGACGGCGTGATCGACCCGCGCGAGACCCGCGCTGTGTTGGCGCTGACGCTGGCCGTCTGCCGCGAGGGCGATGCCCGCCAGCTGCAGCGCATGCAGTTCTCTGTTTCCCGCCCCTGATCCCTGATCCCCGAGGCTTTCCCATGCTGATGCAACTGACCCCCGAACACGAGGCGCTGCGCGCCACCACCCAGCGCTTCATCGCCGAGAAGGTGAACCCGTTTGTCGACCAGTGGGAGGCCGACGAGATCTTCCCGGCGCACCAGGTCTTCAAGGGCATGGGCGAACTGGGCCTGCTGGGCCTGGACAAGCCGGTGGAAAACGGCGGTTCAGGGCTCGACTTCAGCTATGCCGCGGTGTTTGCCGAGGCGCTGGCCGACATCAACTGCGGTGGCATCCCGATGGCCACCGGCGTGCAGACCGACATGGCCACGCCGGCGCTGGCCAAACGCGGCAGCGCCGAACTGCGGGCTGAGTTCTTGACGCCGGCGATTGCCGGTGACTACGTGGCCTGCCTGGGCGTCAGCGAGGTGGGCTCGGGCTCGGACGTGGCCAGCATCAAGACCAAGGCCCGCAAAGACGGCGGCGACTACATCATCAACGGCGGCAAGATGTGGACCACCAACGGCACGCAGGCCGATTTTTGCTGCGTTCTGGCCAATACCAGCGAGGTGTCTTCCGCCACCCCGGGCCACAAGAACAAGAGCCTGATCATCGTGCCGATGAAGACGCCGGGGGTCAGCGTGGCGCGCAAGCTGAAGAAGATCGGCATGAACGCCAGCGACACCGCGCAGCTGCACTTCGACGACGTGCGGGTGCCGCAGCGTTACCGCATTGGCGAGGAGGGCATGGGTTTCATGTACCAGATGGAGCAGTTTCAGATCGAGCGGCTGTGGGGCGCGCTGAACTGCGGCGCAATGGCCCAGCGCGCGATAGCCCACACCATCACCTACACCCGGGAACGCCAGGCCTTCGGCCGCAGCATCCTCGACAACCAGTGGGTGCACTTCAAGCTGGCCGAGCTGCAGACCGAGGTGGAAGCGCTGCGCAGCCTGGCCTGGCGCGGTGTCGAGATGGTGGTGCGCGGCGAAGACGCCACCCAACTGGCGACGATGGCCAAGCTGAAGGCCGGCCGCACGATCCGCGAAGTGGCCGACGGCTGCCTGCAGTTCTGGGGTGGCATGGGCTACATGATGGAGAGCCCTGTCAGCCGCATCTGGCGCGATGGCCGCTTGACCAGCATTGGCGGCGGTGCCGACGAAGTGATGCTGCAAATCCTGTGCA
The DNA here is from genome assembly GCA_043749575.1 of Burkholderiaceae bacterium. Classification (GTDB taxonomy): domain Bacteria; phylum Pseudomonadota; class Gammaproteobacteria; order Burkholderiales; family Burkholderiaceae_C; genus Pseudaquabacterium. The sequence continues at coordinate 14,077 of JAYVDE010000224.1, forward strand.
AATTTATGGGCACCTACCCGGCGAAGTCATGAATCTTCCTGCTGCGCGGGCCGATCTTGCGCCTGCGGCCCGGGCCAGAGGGCCGGGCCTTCGCCAGGCACAAACAGTCCTCAGGACTGTTCGTGTCCGGGCTCAGTGCATCGCCGTACGGGTGTACGGCTGCGCTGCTCGACACAATCTCGGCCCGCTCGCGACGGAATCTTCACGACTTCGCTTCAGCTCAATATGACAACGCAAACGCCGTTCACCAAGATCCTGATCGCCAACCGCGGTGAGATCGCGCTGCGGGTGATGCGCAGTGCGCATGCGCTGGGCTATCGTACGGTGGCGGTCTACTCGACCGCCGACGCGCAGGCCCGCCACGTGCTCGAGGCCGACCAGGCGGTGTGCATCGGCGAGCCGCTGCCGCGCCAGAGCTACCTGAACATCCCGGCGATCATCGCCGCCGCCCAGCGCAGCGGGGCCGATGCGGTGCACCCGGGTTACGGTTTTTTGGCCGAGAACGCGGGCTTTGCCGCGGCCTGCCGCACGGCCGGCCTGGTCTTCATCGGCCCGTCGCCCGAGGCCATCACCGCGATGGGCGACAAGGCCGGCGCCAAGGCGCTGATGGCGGCGGCCGGCGTGCCGGTGATCCCGGGCTACCAGGGCGAGGACCAATCCGCTGACCGCTTGGTGCGTGAGGCCGCCACCATCGGCTGGCCGGTGATGATCAAGGCCACCGCCGGGGGTGGCGGGCGCGGCATGCGCAAGGTCGATGCCGCCGCTGACTTTGCAGCGTCGCTGCAGAGCGCTCAAAGTGAAGCGCTCAGTGCCTTCGGCGACGCCACGGTGATCCTGGAACGGGCGCTGATCGCGCCACGCCACATCGAGATTCAGGTGTTTGCCGACCGCCACGGCAACGCCATCCACCTGGGCGAGCGCGATTGCTCGGTGCAGCGCCGCCACCAAAAGCTGATCGAGGAAGCGCCGTCGCCAGCGGTGTCGGCCGAGCTGCGTGAGCGCATGGGCGCGGTGGCGGTCAAGGCCGTGCTGGCCATCGCCTATGAAGGCGCGGGCACGCTGGAGTTTTTGCTCGACGCCAAGGGCGACTATTTCTTCATGGAGATGAACACCCGGCTGCAAGTGGAGCACCCGGTCACCGAAGCGATCACCGGGCTCGATTTGGTCGACTGGCAACTGCGGGTGGCGGCCGGCGAGCCGCTGCCGCTGGCCCAAGACCAGGTGCGCTTCTCGGGCCATGCGATCGAAGTGCGGCTGTGTGCTGAAGATGCGCTGCAGCAGTTCATGCCGCAGAGCGGCAGCATGGCGGCCTGGGCCATGCCCGACACGCTGCGGGTGGAACACGCCCTGCGCGCGGGCGACGAGATCCCGCCGTATTACGACTCGATGATCGCCAAGCTGGTGGCCCATGGCGCCAGCCGCGCCGAGGCGCTGCGCAAGCTGCAACGCGGCTTGCAAGACGCGGTGGCGCTGGGCGTCACCA
>JAYVDE010000225.1:0-6169 GCA_043749575.1 Burkholderiaceae bacterium
CTCGGCCGCAGCGGCCTGCACATCGCCCCGCTGGCCTTCGGCGGCAATGTTTTCGGCTGGACCGCCGACCAGGCCACTTCGTTCAAGCTGCTCGACGCCTTCGTCGACAGCGGCTTCAACCTGATCGACACCGCCGACGTCTACTCGCGCTGGGTGCCCGGCCACACCGGCGGCGAATCGGAAACCGTCATCGGCAACTGGCTGGCCGCGCCCGGCAACGCCGGCAAGCGCGCCCGGGTGCTGATCGCCACCAAGGTCGGCAAGCCGATGCCCGACACACCGGCTTGCATCAACACCGGGCTGTCGCGCCGCTGGGTCCGCCAGGCGGTCGAGGATTCGCTGCGCCGGCTGCGCACCGACCACATCGACCTCTACCAGTCGCACGACGACGACCCGGCCACACCGCTGGAAGACACCCTGGCCACCTTCGCCGAGCTGATCGCCGAGGGCAAGGTGCGGGCCATCGGCGCCAGCAACTTCACGGCGCCGCGGCTGGCCGAGGCGCTGGCGGTCAGTGCCCGCGAGGGCTTGCCGCGCTACGAGACGCTGCAGCCGCTCTACAACCTGATGGACCGCGCCGCCTATGAGGCCGAGCTGGAGCCCTTGTGCCGCGCCCAGGGCCTGGGGGTGATCAACTTTTTCGGCCTGGCGCGCGGTTTTCTCACCGGCAAGTACCGCAGCGAGGCTGACTTGGGGCAAAGCCCGCGTGGCGCGGGCTGCAAGGGCTACCTGACCGACCGCGGCTTGCGCGTGCTGGCGGTGCTGGACGCGGTGGCCCAGTCGCGCAGCGCCACGCCGGCCCAGGTGGCGCTGGCCTGGCAAATCGCCCGGCCCGGCCTGACCGCGCCGATCGCCAGCGCCACCAGCCCGGCGCAGTGGGCCGAGTTGGCCGGTGCCGCCCGGCTGGTGTTGTCGGCCGAGGACATCCGGGCGCTCGACGCCGCCAGCGCCGAGCCCGGCGCCACGCCGTCGCCGGCCTGAGCAAGCCTCGTCGATTAAATGGGCCTCGGGGTCGAGCAGACCTGCAACACCACCACGCCGGCCACGATCAGCGCGATGCCCAGCAACGCCGGGCGGTCCAGCACCTGCTTGAAGCAGTAGCGTCCGACCAAGGTCATCAAGGCCACGCCCGAGCCCGACCAGATGGCATAGACAACGCCCACTGGCAGCGTCTCCAGCGTCAGCGACAACAGGTAGAGCGCCAGCGAATAGAAGCTGGCCACGATGGCCCAGGGCCAAAGCCGGGCAAAGCCGTTGGTCAGCTTCAGCGCCGAGGTGGCGACCACCTCGGCAACGATGGCCACTGCCAGCAGCAGCCAGGTCATGCCTCGACCACTGAGCGGGAGAACAGGTTGATGACCACCACGCCGCCCACGATCAGCGCCACGCCCAACAGCCCGGCGGCATCCAGCGTCTGGCCCAGGAACAACCAGGCCACGAGCGTGATCAGCGCGACGCCGACGCCCGACCAGACCGCGTAGACCAGGCCCACGGGGATGCGCTTCATGGTCAGCGCCAGCAGGATGAAGGCGATCTCGTAACAGACCACCACCACGACGGACGGCCACAGTCGCGTGAAACCTTCGGTGGACTTCAGCGTCGATGTCGCGATCACCTCGGCGACGATTGCCACCAGCAGCAACAGCCAAGGCAGCGATGGGCTGCGCTGCCTCATCCCGCGAGCCTTGGGTTGCCGGCCATCGGCCAGTCCGGCATGGCGCCGCGAAGTTGCTCCCAGGCCGCGGCCAGCTGCAACACGCCCAGGTCGTCGAAGCGGTGGCCGGCGATCTGCAGGCCAATCGGCATGGGCGGCATGGGCGGCATGCCCGGCAAACCGCCCGTGGTGAAGCCGCAGTTCAGGCTGACCGCCGGCTGCTCGCTCATGTTGTAGGGCAGGGTGAAGGCGATGTGCTCGAAGGGCTGCGCCGGGTCGTTGGTCGGGCTGGCCCATTCGGCCGCGAAACTGGGCACCGGGCTGGTCGGCGACAGGATGAAGTCGAACGGCTGGATCGCCGCCACCGCGGCGTCGCGCAAGGCCGCCATCTGGCTGTAGCCGGTGAAGACATCGGCCGCGCCCAGCGTGGCGCCGCTGGCCACCCAGTCGCGGATGTAGGGCAGCACCAACTGGCGGCGCGACTCGGGCAGCGCCTGCAGGTCGAGGTAGCTGCGCATGCGCCAGAAACGGTCCATGCCGTCGGCCATCGCCCGGGTGCAGAAGGCCGGCACCGGCTCGACGATGGCGCCGACGGCCTCGAAGGCGCGGGCGGCGGCCTCGACCGCGGCGCGGATCTCGGGCGTCACCGCCAGGCCCCAGCCGGCATCGAGCTGCAGGCCCAGCCGCAGGCCGCGCAGGTCGCGGCCCAACTCACCCCAGGCAATCGGCTGCAGCGGCAGGCTGGTCGGGTCGCGCGCGTCGGGGCGGCTCAGCAGCGCCATCAGCGCGGCGCAATCGGCCACCGTGCGGGTCATCGGCCCGGCCACGCGGCCGGCATAGGCCGGTTTGATCGGCACCCGGCCCGCGCTGGGCTTCAAGCCGACCAGGCCACACCAGCCGGCCGGCAGGCGCACCGAGCCGCCGATGTCGGTGCCCACGTGCAGGGGGCCATAACCGGCCGCCGCAGCGGCGCCGGCGCCGGCCCTGCTGCCGCCTGGGTTCAGCCGCGGGTGCCAGGGGTTGCGCGCCAGCGGGTGGAAGCTCGACAGGCCCGACGACAACATGCCGTAGTCGGGCATCGTGGTCTTGGCCAGCAGCACCAGGCCGGCCTCCTGCCAACGCGCGGCGGGCGGGCTGTCCCAGTCGAGCGGGCGCAGGTCGCTGGCCGCCGTGCCCCCCGGCATGGCACAGCCGCGGCTGGCCAGGTTCTCCTTCAGCGTGCCGGGCACACCGTCCAGCGGCGACAAGGGCGCGCCGCGCAACCAGCGGGCCTCGCTGGCACTGGCCTGGGCCAGCGCCGCATCGGGGTCGTAGGCGTACAGCGCACACAGCGTGGGCTCGCAGCGCTCGATCTGGCCGATCACCGCCCGGGCCACGTCCACCGGTGACAGCGTGCGCGCGGCAAATTCTTGCGCCAGCGCGGTGGCGCTGAGGGTGTGCAGTTCGGTCATCGAGCGGTTCTCGGGTTTCGCGCGGCAGGGTGGGTCGTGGTCACGAGAAACAAACGCCGGGCCGCCCCAAGTGTTTCGCCTCCCCTATCGGTGGGGTGCGGTCGCCGCAAGGCGGCGGCCTTGGGGGCACTCATGACGTGCCTTCGTCGTCGCTGGCGGCCAGCGTGCCCTGGTGGAAGACCATCAGCCAGCGGCCGTGCTGCTGCTGCCAGACGCTGCTGCGCAGGGTTTCGATGCCGTCGTCGCGCTTGACACGCCAGGTGGTCAGCGCGGCGCCCGGTGCCAGCAGACGCAGCTTGAAGCCGCGGGCCTGGCGGGCCACGCGCGGGCCTTCGGCGGCCAGCGTGGCGACGATGCCCTCGCGGTCGAAAACCCGGCCCGAGGCGCCAAACTCGACAAACTCGGGCGCCAGCAAAGCGCGGATCTGGGCCGGGTCGGCCCGCACCGCGGGGTCGAGGATGCGCTCTTCGTAGCCGCGCAGTTCGGTGGTCAGGGCGGTCAGGGCAGTCTGGGCAGTCAGCGCGGCCAGGTCGGCGAGGTCGACGGTCATGGCAAGGCCCTCACTGCCAGAATACTTGCGACAAGTCGTTGGCGGCCACCGGTGAATTCGCCCACAGGCCCTTCAGCCCGCGCTTGGCCACCGACACCTGCGACGGGTTGAAGAGGAAGGCGTTGACCGCGTCGGTGGCGATCTGACGCTGGATGTCGCCGTACAGCGTGACCTGCGGCCGGCCACGGCCGGCTTCGGCGCGTTTCTTGACCAGGTCGTTGAAGACCTTGCTCTCGTAGCCCCAGTAGTACTGCGGGTTGGCGTACTGCACGTAGTCGAGTGGCTCGACGTGGTTGATGATGGTCAGGTCGAAGTTGCCCTTGAAGGCGCCTGACAGCCACTGCGCCCACTCGACGTTCTCGATCTTGGCGACGATGCCCACTTTGGCCAGCATCGCCGCCACCACCTCGCCGCCTTTGCGGGCGTAGCTGGGCGGGGGCAGGGTCAGGGTCAGGTTCAGCGGTGTCGTCACGCCAGCCTGCCTGAGCAGGGCGCGGGCTTTCTCGGGGTCGTAGGGGTACATCCCGGTCAGGTCGATGTAGCCCAGGTCGGTGGGCGCGGCATGGCTGCCGATGGGCTTGGCCAGGCCTTCGAGCACGCCGTCGATGAAGGCTTGGCGGTCGATGGCGTGGCTGATGGCGCGGCGCACCCGCACGTCGTCCAGCGGCTTTTTCTTGTTGTTGATCGCCAGGATGCCCTTGCCGGCGGTGCTGCCGATCTCGACTGTGAAGCGCTTGTCGGCCTGCAACTGCTTCAGGTTTTGCACCGCGCCGAAGCGCGGCATGCCGTCGATGTCGCCGGCCAGCAGCGCGGCCACTTGGGCGGCGTTGTCGTTGATGAAGCGGAAGGTGGCGCGCTGGAGCTTGATGCTGGCCGGGTCGCGAAAGCCGTCCCACTTGACCAGCGTGATCGAGCTGCCCTTCTTCCAGTTGTCGAGGCGGAACGGGCCGGTGCCGATGGGGTTGGTGGCAGTGCTGGCCGCGCTCTTGGGGCTGAGGATCACCGCAGGCGCCTCGCCGAGGCGGAACGGCAGCGTGGCGTCGGGGTTGTTCAGGGTGAGGATCACCAGCTCGGGCGTCGGCGTGGCGATCGACGAGATGTTGTCGAAGACCGACTTCTTGGCCTTGTTGGTGCTGTCGGCGGCGCGGGCGCGGTCGAAGCTGAAGCGCACGGCCTCGGCATTGAACGGTTCGCCGTCCTGGAACTTGACGCCCTTGCGCAGCGAGAAGGTGTAGCTCTTGCCGTCAGGATCGACCGCCCAGTCGGTGGCCAGCAGCGGCAGTACCGACCCGGCCGAGTTGATCTTGGTCAGGCCTTCGAGCACGTTGTAGTGCACCACCTCGCCGATGGCTGCGGCGGCAGCGGTGGTGGGGTCGAGCCCCGGCGTGGGTTCGAGCACCATGCCCAGCACCACGCTGTCTTTGGCGCGTTGGGCCAGGGCTTCGGCAGCCAGCGTGGGCAGGGCCAGCAGCGCGGCGGCCTGGGCCAGGGTACGGCGGCGAATGGTCATGGGGGTGTCTCCAGTCAGAGGGCAATCGATTTTGCAGCTTGCGGCGTGCCGGCGCCCAGCACCTGCTCGGCGCGGTGGCAGGCGACATGGTGGCCAGGGCCCAGCGGGCGCAGCGAAGGTGCGGCAGCGGCGCAGCCCGGCTGGCGCCAGCCGCAACGTGGCGCAAAAGGACAGGCGCCGGCCTGCTCGTAGCGGGGCTCGCTGGCCATCGCCACCCCACGCGGCCGGCGCAGCGCAGCGGGGCGGGCTTGTGGCACGGCGTCCATCAGCGCGCGGGTGTAGGGGTGGGCGGCGGCGGTGAACAGCGTCTGCGGGCTGCCCTGCTCGACCACCCGGCCCTGGTAGAGCACCAGCACCTCGTCGCAGACCAGGTCGACCACCGCCAGGTCGTGGCTGATGAACAAGTAGGTCACGCCCAGACTGTCTTGCAGGTCTTGCATCAGGTTCAGAACCTGGGCTTGCACCGAGACATCGAGCGCGCTGACCGGCTCGTCGGCGACGATCAACTTCGGCTGGGTGACCAGCGCCCGGGCAATCGCGATGCGCTGGCGCTGGCCGCCCGAGAACTCATGGGGGTACTTGCTGGCGTCGCTGGCGCGCAGGCCCACGGCTTCAAGCATCGCGGCGGCGCGCTGCTGTTGTTCGCTGCGGGGCACGGCCGCGGCGGTGGCCCGCCAGCCTTCGCCGCCTTGCGCGGCCAGCGGCTCGGCGACGATGCGGCCCACCGTCTGGCGCGGGTCGAGCGAGCCGAACGGGTCTTGGAACACCATCTGGAAACCGGCCCGGGCACGGCGCAAGGCGGTGGCGTCCAGCGCGTGCAGGTCTTGGCCTGACAAGCGCACCGTGCCGGCGGTGGGCGACTCCAGCGCCATCACCAGCCGCGCGCCATGACCACAACGGGCCGGGAGGGACTGCGCTCGATGGACGCGCGAACAGCGGCCGTTCGGCGCTCAAGAACGCGGAAACGGCCGCCCCGAGCGGGGCGGCCGTGCCTTCACGAGGGG
>JAYVDE010000226.1:0-6158 GCA_043749575.1 Burkholderiaceae bacterium
ACAGCTTTTTCTCGAACAGCTTGGGGTTGCCGGCGATCACGTTGTTGGCCGCGCGCAGGATGTTGCCGGTGGAGCGGTAGTTCTGCTCCAGCGCGATCACTTTCAGGTCGGGCCAGTCCTGCGGCAGCCGGCGCAGGTTGGCTATGGTCGCGCCGCGCCAGCCGTAGATGCTCTGGTCGTCGTCGCCGACCGCGGTGAACAGGCCGCGCCGCCGCGGATCGGGCCCGCTGACCAGCAGTTTCAGCAGCTCGTACTGCACCGAATTCGTGTCCTGGTATTCGTCGACCAGCACATGGCCGAACATCGCCTGCCACTTGGCGCGCGCCTCTTCATCACTTTGCAGCAGCTTCAAAGGCAAGCCGATCAGGTCGTCGAAGTCGACCGCCTGGTAAGCCGCCAGACGCTCTTCGTAGCGTTGCATCACGCGGGCGGCGACCTGCTCGTCGGCATCCTTGGCCACACCGGCGGCGCTGGCGCTGTCGTGGCCCTGGTTCTTCCACAGGCTGATGGTCCATTGCCAGCTGCGGGCTTGTTTGTTGTCGCTGGCGCCACCGGCCTCGCGCAGCACGCCCATCACGTCGTCGGCGTCCAGGATCGAGAACTGCGGCTTCAGGCCGACCTTGCTGCCGTCGCTGCGCAGGATGCGCACGCCCAGGCTGTGGAAGGTGGCGACCACCAAGTCCTTCGCGGCGCGCGCGCCGACCAGCGCCTTGGTGCGCTCGCGCATCTCTTGCGCGGCCTTGTTGGTGAAGGTGATCGCGGCAATCTCCTTCGGTGCCAGCCCGGCCTGCAGCAGACGGCCGATCTTGTGCGTGATCACCCGCGTCTTGCCCGAGCCGGCACCGGCCAGCACCAGGCAGGGCCCGGACAGGTGGTGCACCGCCTGCAGTTGCGCGGGGTTCAGCGAATCGGGCGGGGCGGTGGCCATGGAGCGGGGAGTTGGGGCCGGGATGATAGCGGTCGGCCACCGGCCGGCGTTGCCGACGGCGGGTGGCCCGCAGCGCCGGCGTCCCCCTAGCCATGAGGCTGGTCATGCAGCGCAGTCGGCCTAGAGTCGCGCCACGCCCATCGACGGACCTGCGACGGGCAAGCCCAGACCGCCAGCGGCGGGCTGCGTGATCCGAGCGGTCCACCTCCCAGGAGACAAGCATGGCCACCAGAACCACCCCGGCTGCCAAGATCGATCTGCACGCCGCCACCAGCAACGAAGCCGACGAAGCCGCCGTCGTCGACAAGAAGTCCGTCACCAAGCCGCCGGCCGAGGGCGTCAACGCCAAGACCATCAAGCCCACCAGCGAGGGCAGCGAGGCGGTGCCCGGCTTCAAGCTGCGCGCGGCCGAGTCGGCGATGATGGCCGAGGACTTCAAGGCACCCGACACCTCCAAACTGAGCGACATCGGCGTGGCCTCGTTCGGCGCCACGATGGAGACCGTGCACGGCCCCGACGACCGGGTCAAGATCACCGCCACCAACACCTATCCCTGGCGGGTGCATGCCTCGCTGCTGATCACCGCGGCCGACAACTCGCAGTGGATCGGCACCGGCTGGTTCATCGGCCCGCGCACACTGATCACCGCCGGCCACTGCGTGTTCATCAAGAACAGCGGCGTTCCCGGCCGCGACGGCTGGGTCAAGCGCATCCAGGTGATGCCTGGGCGCAACGGAGCCAGCCTGCCCTATGGCACGGTCACGTCGACCAGCTTCAGGTCGGTCACCGGCTGGACCGGCAGCGGCAATGCCGAGTACGACTACGGCGCGATCATCCTGCCCACGCCGCTGGGCAACAACACCGGCTGGCTGGGTTTCGGCAACTTCAGCGATGCCGACCTGCGGGCCTCGGTGGGCAACATCTCCGGCTACCCCGGCGACAAGCCCAGCGGCACCCAGTGGTACGACGCCAGGCGCATCGCCACGGTGTCGGCACGCAAGGTGTACTACGACATCGACACCGCCGGTGGCCAGAGCGGCAGTGCGGTCTACCGCATCGTCAACGGCAACCGCTATGCGTTTGCGGTGCATGCCTATGGCGGTGGCAGCACCAACTCGGGCACCCGCATCAATGCCGCGGCCTACAACAACCTGGTCGCCTGGAACGCTTGACATGAAGCCCCCACGCTCGCCGTTGCTCGCTGCCCCCCGAGGGGGCGCCTCAGTGCCTTCGGGCGGCCGGGCGGTACTGACATGAAGCCCCCACGCTCGCCGTTGCTCGCTGCCCCCGAGGGGGCGCCTCAGTACCTTCGGGCGGCCGGGCGGTACTGAGATGAAGCCCCCACGCTCGCCGTTGCTCGCTGCCCCCAAGGGGGCGCCTCAGTGCCTTCGGGCGGCCGGGCGGTACTGAGATGGCCACCGCCGCCCTGCAGGTGCGTGGCAAGGTGCTGGACGCGCGCGGCAAGCCGGTGGCCGGAGCGCGGCTGCTGTGGCAGCACGCGCCGGTGGCCCTGCCCGACACCGCTGCGCTGAGCCAGGCTGACGGCAGCTTTGGGCTGGCCGTGCCGGTGGCCGGCCACTACACGTTAAAAGGTGTCAGCGACCGCCATGGCGAGACCCGGGTCGAGCTCGACATCGGCTCGGGCGGCAGCACGGTGACGCTGCGCCTGCCGCGCTGAAGCCACGCAAGAACGCCAGGCAAAGGCGCCCCGCCAATCGTCACGCAAGAGCGCCGCGGAGCTGGGCCGGCGGCCCGCGACAATCCGACCATGCACACCGCTCGACGCCACCTGCTGACCCTGGGCGCCGCCGGTTGGGCCGCGCCCGCCTGGGTGCGCCACGCCCGCGCGGCCGACCTGCCGCGCTTCGAACTGGGCGTGGCCTCGGGCCAGCCGCAGCCCGATGCGGTGGTGTTGTGGACCCGGCTGACCGGGTTTGACCTGCCGGCCCAGGTGCCGGTGCGCTGGCAGATCGCGCACGACGAAGCCTTCAGCCGCATCGCCGCGTCGGGCACCGAGACCGCCGAGCCCGCCAGCGCCCACAGCGTGCATGCCGAAGTGGCGGGGTTGGCGCCGGGCCGCGGCTACTTCTACCGCTTCAACGCACTGGGCCAGCAAAGCGCCACCGGCCGCACCCGCACCGCACCGGCCGCCGACGCCCCCGCCACGCTGCACGCGGTGGTGACCAGTTGCCAGCGTTATGACCACGGCCTGTACGCCGCCTGGCGCGACGTGGCTGCGCGTGAACCCGACCTGGTGATGTTTCTGGGCGACTACCTCTACGAATACGCCTCGCCCGCCGGGGTGGTGCGCGCGCACGACGGCCCGCTGCTGCGCACGCTCGACCAGTTTCGCGCCCGCTATGCCCAGCACAAGAGCGACCCGGCGCTGCAGGCGGCCCACGCCGCCGCGCCCTGGTTGCTGGTGTGGGACGACCACGAGGTGGAAAACGACTACGCCGACGACAAGGGCAGCACGCTGTGGGGTGCCGACCTGCGGCGGCTGCGTGCGGCGGCCTACCAGGCCTGGTGGGAGCACCAGCCGGTGCCCAAGGCAATGCGCCCGGTGGGGCCCGACGCCCGCATCTTCCACCGGCTGGACTGGGGCCGCCTGGCCCGCATCCACGCGCTGGACGGCCGCCAGTACCGTGACAACCAGGCTTGCCGGCCCATGAGCCGGCTGGGTGGTGCCTCGTCGGTCGATGCCCAGGCCTGCCCCGCGCTGCAAGACCCCCAGCGCAGCCTGCTGGGCCGCGTGCAAGAGCGCTGGCTGGCCGATGGCTGGGATCTGGACCGGCCCTGGAACCTGCTGGCCCAGCAGACACTGATGGCGCGCAACTCGCGCACGCCCGTCACCGGTGCACGCACGGGCCGCTACTGGACTGATGGCTGGGACGGCTACCCGCTGGCCCGCCAGCGTTTGCTGCAAGGCGCCGTTGATCGCCGCCTGCCGGGCGTGGTGGCGCTGGGCGGCGACTTGCACGCCCACGTGGTGGCCGACCTGAAAGCCGACTTCGACATGCCCAACGCGGCCACGGTGGCCAGCGAGTTCTGTGGCACCTCGATCAGCAGCCGCGGCATGCCGCAGGCCACGCTCGACCGGCTGCGGCCGTTCAACCCGCACCTGCTGCATGCACGGTCGGACCAACGCGGCTACATCGCGCTGAAGCTGACCGAGCGCGAGCTGCGCGCTGACCTGATGGTGGTGCAAGACCCGCTGCACGCTTTCAGCGCGGTCGATGTCTCGGCGCGTTATGCGGTCGAGATCGGCCTGCCGGGGCCGCAGCGCGCCTGAGGTCGCGGCGATTCAAGGTCGCGCGGGCGATGGATCACGTTCGCAGGAATGACAGCAAGGCCTCGTTGAAGGCCTGCGCATGCGACACGTTGAACCCGTGTGGCGCACCTTTGACGAGCACCAGCTGGCTGTGGGCCACCGCACGTTGGGTGCGCTGGCCCGAGCCTTCGAAGGGCACGATCACGTCCGCGTCGCCGTGGATCACCAGCGTGGGCACCGTCACCTTTTTCAGGTCGTCGCGAAAGTCGGTCGTGCCAAACGAGGCCATGCACGCCAGCGCCGCGTGCTGCGCTGACTGGTGACACAAGGTGATCGCCTCGCTGCGTTGCGACTCAGTGACCTGCAGCACGCCGTTGGCCGAGAAAAACTCGGTGGTGAACTGGTCGAAAAAGGCGTTGCGGTCCTGCTCCAGCGCGGTCTTCATCTGTTGCGCCTTCTCGGGCGTCAGCGGGCCTTCGGGGTTGTCGGCGATCTGCATCAGGAACGGCGGCACGGCCGCGGCAAAAACCACGCTGCGCAGGCGCGATTGCCCGCACCGGGCGATGTAGCGCGCCACTTCGCCGCCCCCCATCGAGAACCCGACCAAGCTCACGTCCTGCAGCCCGCACTGGTCCATGACACCTTGCAAATCGTCGGCCAGCGTGTCATAGCTGTAGCCGCTTGCCGGCTTGTCCGAGCGGCCAAAGCCCCGTCGGTCATAAGCCACGACACGATAGCCGGCGGCCTGCAGCACCGACACCTGCGGCTGCCAGGCCTCGGCCGACAGCGGCCAGCCATGGATCAGCACCACCGGCCGGCCGCTGCCGCCACTGTCTTCGATGTGCAGGCGCACGGTGTCCGCGGGCGTCGCATCGACGCGGCCCGGCTCCTCCGGGTTCACCAAGGTGCCAGCGGCGGCACCCCCCAGTGCGCCGGCAACAGCACCCAGCGTGGCACCGACCACCACCCCCACCGGGCCGGCCATCGCGATGCCGATGGTGGCGCCGGTGGCCGCACCGGCCAGCGCGCCGCCACCCACCAAGACCGACTTGGCCTCGCGCTCGGCTTCCTCGGGGGCCAGCAAAGTCTGGGCCCCTGGCCGCGGGTCCTGCGACGGAATGCCGAAGCCGGGACGGGCCTGCTCGGCAAGGTCTTGGTCGGGGGCTGCAGGGTTTGACGGCAGGGTGGCGGTTGGGTTCATGGGCATCTCCTTGAGAAGTCGGCGGCAAAGCGCGCACGGGGCTGGCGCTGACTGAGCTTGTACGGCCAGCACCGCTGCGCTTGCGCCATCCGGCAGGCCGAAAGCCTGTAGGACAAGGTCCGTCGCGGTACCCGCTGACCCGGCGAACAGCAAATGGTGAGCTTTCGGTAGCCGTCATTCAGGGCTGCAGGCCTGCAGCAAGCCACGGCGCGCTTGCTGCGGGTGCGCGGGGATACTCCTGTCCAGCATGCAGGAGATCCTCGCCGTCACCGTTCCGTTCTTCGCGCTGGTGCTGGCGGGCTGGCTGGCGGCGCGCCGCGGCGTGCTGCCCGAATCCGCCATCCCGGGGCTCAACGCCTATGTGCTGTACTTCGCGCTGCCCTGTCTGCTGCTGCGCTTCGGCATCAACACGCCGGTGCTGGAGCTGCTCAACCCCATCGTGCTGCTGGTCTACCTGCTGTGCGCGTTGCTGGTGGTGTTCTTCACCATCGCGGTCTCGCTCAATGCCCAGGTCGGGCTGAAGGACGCGGCCTTCGGCGCGCTGGTCGCCGCCTTCCCCAACACCGGCTTCATGGGCGTGCCGCTGCTGGTGGCACTGCTGGGGCCGGCCGCAGCCGGGCCGGTGATCTGCACCATGCTGGCTGACTTGTTTGTCACCAGCTCGCTGTGCATCGCCTTGGCACAGGCCCACGGCGGGGCCCCGCAGCCGGGGCAGGGTGGTCAGGCCGCGCTGCTGCGGGCCCTGCGCGGCGCGCTGT
>JAYVDE010000227.1:0-6157 GCA_043749575.1 Burkholderiaceae bacterium
CACACCCTGGAAGCCTGAGCCATGAACGAGACCCCGCAGCCAGACGACCTGCCGCCCCGCCCGATCAATGTGCGCAACACGTCCTTGGCCATCCTGGCCACGCTGGCCTGCCTGGTCGCGCTGCGCCTGGCCAGCCCGGTGTTCATCCCGCTGCTGCTCGGCCTGATGCTGAGCTACGCGCTCAGCCCGATGGTCGACCGGATGGTGCGGTTTCGCATCCCGCGCGCCCTGGCTGCCGGCTTGCTGCTGGTGGCGATGGGCTCCGGCGTGGGCTGCACGGCCTACTCGCTGAGCGATGACGCGACGACGCTGATCGAATCACTGCCGGCGGCGACGCAGAAAGTGCGCGAGACGCTGCGGGCCCAGCGCGGGCGCAGCGAATCGGCGATCGACAAGGTACAGCGCGCCGCCACCCAGTTGGAACAAGCCGCGCAGGACGGTGCGCCGACGCCGCCCATGGCCACCCGCGGCGTCACCCGGGTCAGCATCGAGCGCACCCGCTTCGACATCAAGGACTACTTGTGGTCCGGCACGCTGGGGCTGGCCGCTTCGATGGGGCAGGCGCTGGTGGTGGTGTTCATCGCCTACTTTCTGATGGCCACCGGCGACCGCTTTCGCCGCAAGATGGTCAAGATCACCGGGCCGAACTTCGCGCAAAAGCGCATCACCGTGCAGGTACTCGACGAGGTGGCCGCGCAGATCCACCGCTACCTGCTGGTCCAGGTGTTCACCAGCGTGCTGGTCGGCGTGGCGACCTGGCTGGCGTTCCTGGCCATCGGCCTTGAACAGGCGGCGGTCTGGGGCGTGGCCGCCTTCGTGCTGAACTTCATCCCCTACGTCGGCACCATCGTGCTGACGGCGGCTTCGGCCCTGGTGGCTTTCGTGCAATTCGGGTCGATGGACATGGTCTGGGTGGTCGCCGGCATCGCGGTGGGGCTGCACACCTTCACCGGCAACCTGCTGACGCCCTGGTTGACCAGCCGCACCAGCCGCCTGAACGCGGTCAGCGTGTTTGTCGGCGTGCTGGCCTTCGGCTGGCTGTGGGGGGTCTGGGGCTTGTTGCTGGGCGTGCCGATCCTGACGACGGTGAAAGCCGTCTGCGACCGCGTCGACGACTTCAAGCCCATCGGCGAACTGCTCGGCCACTGAGGCTCGCCGGCAGGTGCGAACAGCGCGGCCAGCGCGACCAGCACCTGATGGCATGCCCCCAGGGTGCAATCACCCTGCGCAGCAAGGTCCGTTCAGCGGCTGCAAACTGCTTACAGTTGCAGTTGGATTTGAGGAAACACTATGAACGCCCCCCTGTTCGCCGCCGCCCTGGGCGCAGACCTTGACGCCGCCCTGAACGCCGCCCCGGATGTCGCTCGGGACGCCGCCCAGCGCGCCGCCCGCCAGGCCGAGGTGGTGGCCGCGCTGGCCGCCGTGCTGCCGGCCCACGCGCTGCTGTACCGGCGCGAGGACACCGTGCCCTACGAGTGCGACGGCCTCACCGCCTACCGCGCGCTGCCGCTGGCCGTGGCCCTGCCCGAAACCGAGGCCCAGGTGGCCGCGGTGCTGAAAACCTGCCACCGCCTGGCGGTGCCGGTGGTCGCGCGCGGCGCCGGCACGGGTTTGAGCGGCGGCGCCATGCCGCACAGCCAGGGCGTGACGCTGTCGCTGGCCAAGTTCAACCGCATCGTCAAGGTCGACGCGCTGGCGCGAACCGCGGTGGTGCAGTGCGGCGTGCGCAACCTGGCGATCAGCGAGGCCGCAGCGCCCTTCGGCCTGTACTACGCGCCCGACCCCAGCAGCCAGATCGCCTGCACCATCGGCGGCAACGTGGCCGAGAACTCCGGCGGTGTGCACTGCCTGAAGTACGGCCTGACGCTGCACAACGTGTTGAAGGTGCGCGGCTTTACCGTCGAAGGCGAGCCGGTGGTGTTCGGCGGCGACGCCCTCGATGCCGCCGGGCTCGACCTGCTGGCGGTGGTAGTCGGCAGCGAAGGCATGCTGGCCGTGACCATCGAGGTCACAGTCAAGCTCTGCCCCAAGCCCCAGCTCGCGCGCTGCATCATGGCCAGCTTCGACGACATCCGCAGCGCGGGCGACGCGGTCGCCGCGGTGATCGCCGCCGGCATCATCCCGGCCGGGCTGGAGATGATGGACAGGCCGATGATCGCCGCGGTCGAGGATTTTGTGCACGCCGGCTACGACCTGGACGCCGCCGCCATCCTGCTGTGCGAGAGCGACGGCACGGCCGAAGAAGTGGCCGAAGAAATCGGCCGCATGCTGGCCGTGCTGCAAGCCCATGGCGCCAGCCGGCTGGCGGTCAGCGAGAGCGAGGTCCAGCGGCTGAAGTTCTGGAGCGGCCGCAAAAACGCTTTCCCGGCGAGCGGGCGCATCAGCCCCGACTACATGTGCATGGATTCGACGATCCCGCGCAAGCGGCTCGCCGACATCCTGCTGGCCATCGCCCAGATGGAGCTGAAGTACGGCCTGCGCTGCTGCAACGTGTTCCACGCCGGCGACGGCAACCTGCACCCGCTGATCCTGTTCGATGCCAACGACCCCGACCAGCTGCACCGCTGCGAGCTGTTCGGCGCCGACATCCTGGAAACCAGCGTGGCGCTGGGCGGCACGGTGACCGGCGAGCATGGCGTGGGCGTCGAGAAGCTGAGCAGCATGTGCGTGCAGTTCAGCGCCGAAGAGCGCGAGCAGATGTTCGCCGTCAAGCGTGCGTTTGATGCCGCCGGCACGCTGAACCCCGGCAAGGTGATCCCCACGCTGCACCGCTGTGCCGAATACGGCCGGGTGCATGTCAAGCGGGGCTTGCTGCCCTTTGCCGAGCTGGAGCGGTTTTGAACCGGCCCGACCCCGCCCTGGCCAGCCTGGTCGACCGCGTGCGCGCCGCGCGTGCCGACAAGACCGCGCTCAACATCAGCGGCGGCAGCACCAAGGCCTTTTACGGCGAAGCACCGCGCGGTGTGCCGCTCGACATCCGCCCGCTGGCCGGCATCAGCAGCTACGAGCCCAGCGAGCTGGTGGTCACCGTGCGCGCCGGCACGCCGCTGGCCGAACTGGAAGCCGCCTTGGCCGAGCAGGGCCAGTGCCTGCCGTTCGAGCCGCCGCGTTTCGCGCCAGCCGGCATCAACTCTCCATCGGCGCCGCTGGGCGGCATCCACTCGCCATCGGCGCCGCTGGGCGGCACCGTGGGCGGCATGGTCGCCGCCGGCCTGTCCGGCCCGGCACGGGCGGCGGTGGGCGGGCTGCGCGACTATGTGCTGGGCGCCACGCTGCTCAACGGCCGGGCCGAGTTGCTGAGCTTCGGCGGCACGGTGATCAAAAACGTCGCCGGCTACGACGTCTCGCGGCTGCTGGCCGGCTCGATGGGCCTGTTCGGTGTCATCTGCGAGGTCTCGCTGAAGGTGCTGCCGGTGGCGGTGGCCAGCGCCACGCTGCGCTTCGAGCTGACCGAGGCTGCGGCCTTGAAGCAGCTCAACACCTGGGGCGGTCAGCCGCTGCCGGTGAACGCCAGCGCCTGGTGGGACGGCACGCTGGTGCTGCGGTTGTCGGGTGCCGCCGCCGCAGTGCAGTCGGCGCTGCGCAAGCTGGGCGGCGAGCTGGTCGACCCGGCGCTGGCCGCGGCCTTCTGGACCGGCGTGCGCGACCAGACCGACGAGTTTTTCAGCGGCGCCGACAAGGCCGTGGCCGGCGGCGCCACACTGTGGCGGCTGGCGGTGGCGCAGACCGCGCCGCCGCTGGCCTTGGCCGGCGAGCAGATGGTGGAATGGGGCGGTGCGCAGCGCTGGGTGGTCACCGCCGCACCGGCGGCCCTGCTGCGCGACGCGGCAGTGGCAGCGGGCGGCCACGCCACCGCGTTTCGCGGCGCCAAGACCGCAGGCGCGCTGGCGCCCTTGTCGGCACCGCTGGCCCGCATCCACCGCGAGCTGAAGACCGCTTTCGACCCCGACCGAGTGTTCAACCCTGGCCGGCTGGTCCCCGAGCTGTGACGGCCAGCTCCTGATGCGCAGCGCCGCCGCCGCCACGCCCGCAACGTCGGCCACGCCCGCCAGCATGGCCGCCTATTACGCACAGCGCGCGGCCTACTACGAGCGGGTGTACTTCAAGCCCGAGCGCCAGACCGACCTGCGCGCGATGGCAGCCTGGTTGGCCACGCACTTCGTCGGCCGCCAGGTACTCGAAATCGCCTGCGGCACCGGTTGGTGGACGCCGCACGGCGCGGCGCACGCGGCCCATTGGCGCGCGACCGACCTGAATTTGGAAACCATGGCCGTGGCCCGGGCCAAGCCGGCGATGCCCGCGGCGGTTCAATTCCAGCAGGTCGACGCCTACACGCTGGCCGAACTGGGCGACGACCGCTTTGACGCCGTCTTTGCCGGCTGCTGGTGGAGCCATGTGCCGCTGGACCGCCTGCAGCCCTGGCTGAGCACGCTGCATGCCCGGTTAAAGCCAGGCGCGGTGGTGGTGGTGCTCGACAACCGCCTGGTGCCCGCCAGCAGCACGCCGATCAGCCGCAGTGATGCCGAGGGCAACACCTACCAGCGGCGCAGCCTGGACGACGGCAGCAGGCACGAGGTGCTGAAGAACTTTCCGACCGCCGACCAGGCCATCGCCGCGCTGGGCCCGCGCGCCCGCGATCCGCAGTGGACGGTTTGGCCGCACTACTGGGCCCTCAGCTGGCGGGTGGCATGACGATGCTGCAAGGCCTGGCCGTGCTGCTGCTGTGCCAATCGGCCGGCGAGGCCTTGTCGCGCCTGCTCAAGCTGGGCCTGAACCTGCCGCTGCCCGGCCCGGTGCTGGGCATGCTGGCGCTGGCCGCGCTGGTGTGCTGGGCGCCGCTGCGCCGGCCGGTGGGCACGGCCGCCGACGCGCTGCTGGCGCACCTGTCGCTGCTGTTCGTGCCGGTGGGTGTGGGCGTGATGGTGCATGGCGCGGTGATCGCACAGTACGGCAGCCGCATGCTGCTGGCGCTTGTGCTGTCGACGGGGCTGGGCCTGGTGGTGTGCGCGGTGGTGCTGCGGGCGCTGCTGCCCGCTGATCGCGCTGATCCGATGACCACACCGGCCCCGCCGGGCTGAGAGCCTGAGAGTTTTTCGATCATGTCCGCTCACCACGCCAAAACGCCCCCGCTCGTCGTTGCAAATGCTCGCCATAGCCCGGGCTATGGCTGCGCTTTGCGCCTAGATCGGGCACGTTTTGGCGCGTTGCTCGGCCACGCTCGAATGCCTCTCAACCTCTGACCCGGGCCGCCGCGATGCAGGACTTCGTGCAACTGTGGGTCTACCTGTCGGCGACACCGCTGTTCGGGCTGACCGCCACGCTGTGCGCCTACGTGCTGGCCCAGGCCGTCTACCAGCGGCTGGACCACGCTGCCTGGGCCAACCCGGTGCTGTGGACGGTGCTGGCGCTGGCCGGCCTGCTGGCAGCCACCGACACGCCCTACCCGCGCTATTTCTCGGGGGCGCAATTCATCCACTTCCTGCTGGGGCCGGCGGTGGTCGCGCTGGGTTGGCCGCTGTGGCAGCGCCGGGCGCAATTGCGCCAGCGCGGCATGGCGCTGTTGGCCGCCGCGTTGGCCGGTGGCGCGGCCGCGGCGGGCAGCGCGGTGGCCATCGGCTGGGCGCTGGGCCTGCCGGGGGAGGTGCTGCGCTCGCTGGCGCCCAAATCGGTCACCGCGCCAGTGGCCATGGGCATCGCCGAGCAGCTGGGTGGCATTCCCGCGCTGGCCGCCGCGCTGGCGGTGATCACCGGCCTGGTCGGCGCGATCAGCGCCACCTACCTGTTCGACCGGCTGGGCATCCGCGGCCACGCCGTGCGCGGCTTTGCGCTGGGCACCAGCTCGCACGGCATCGGTGCCGCGCGCGCGATGCAGGTGCACCCCGATGCCGGCGCCTATGCCGGTCTGGCGCTGGGCCTGCAAGTGGTGCTGGCGTCGCTGCTGATGCCGCTGCTGGCGCCACTCATCACCCGCTGGCTGGGCGGCTGAGCCGCGCCATCCCGCCTTCTTCGATCAACCACTTTCCACTGCCCGCCATGCAAACCACCCTCGCCCCTGAATTCCAAGGCACGCCCGACGGCGTTGCTGCCGAGGCCATCCTGCGCAAGTGTGTGCACTGCGGCTTCTGCACCGCCACCTGCCCGACCTACCAGTTGCTGG
>JAYVDE010000228.1:0-6155 GCA_043749575.1 Burkholderiaceae bacterium
CCCCTGGCGCCAAGGGCGCAGGGGCATCGGATCCAGACCGGGCTGTTGCGCCCGGCACTTATTGCAGCGTCACACCCGTCTTGGCCTGCAGTTCCTCGCGCGTGACGCCCGGCGCCATCTCCACCACCTTCAGCCCGTGCGGGGTGACATCCAGCACCGCCAGGTCGGTGGTGATGATGCGGTCGACCACGCCCACGCCGGTCAAGGGCAGGTTGCAATGCGGCAGGATCTTCAGATCGAAACCACCGTCCTTCTTGCGCGCCACGTGCTCCATCAGCACCACCACGCTCTTGACGCCGGCCACCAGGTCCATCGCGCCGCCCATGCCCTTGACCATCTTGCCGGGGATCATCCAGTTGGCCAGATCACCCTTCTCGCTGACCTGCATCGCGCCCAGGATGCTCAGGTTGATCTTGCCGCCACGGATCATCGCAAAGCTGTCGTGGCTGCCGAAGATGCTGCTGCCGGGGATGGTGGTCACGGTCTGCTTGCCGGCGTTGATCAGGTCGGGGTCGACCTCGCTCTCGTCAGGAAAAGCGCCGATGCCCATCATGCCGTTTTCGCTCTGCAGCCAGACCTCGATGCTGGGGTCGACGAAGTTCGCCACCAGCGTGGGCAAGCCGATGCCGAGGTTGACATAGAAGCCGTCTTGCAACTCTTTGGCCGCGCGCGCGGCCATCTCGTCGTGGGTCCAGGACATGATCAAACTCCCCTCGGGTTCTGCTTGGTGGTGCGCTTCTCGATGCGCTTCTCGGGCGTGGCGTTGAGCACCAAGCGGTGCACGTAGATGCCGGGCAGGTGCACCGCGTCGGGGTCGAACGTGCCGGTCTCGACGATCTCCTCGACCTCGACCACGCTGATCTTGCCGGCCATGATCGTCGCTGGGTTGAAGTTGCGCGCGGTGCGGCGAAAGATCAGGTTGCCGGCCTTGTCGGCCTTCCAGGCCTTGCCCAGCGCCACGTCGGGCACCAGCGCACGTTCCATCACGTAGTGGTGACCGTCAAATTCACGCTGCTCCTTGCCCTCGGCCACCAACGTGCCCACCCCGGTGCGGGTAAAAAACGCCGGGATGCCCGCGCCACCGGCGCGCAGCCGCTCGGCCAGCGTGCCCTGGGGCACGAATTCCAGCTCCAGTTCACCGGCCAGGTACTGGCGCTCAAACTCCTTGTTCTCGCCGACGTAGCTGCTGACCATCTTCTTGATCTGCCGGGATTCCAGCAATTTGCCCAGGCCGAAACCGTCGACGCCGGCGTTGTTGCTGATGACGGTCAAGTTCTTGGCGCCGCTGTCGCGCAGCGCATCGATCAAGGCCTCAGGGATGCCGCAGAGGCCGAAGCCGCCGACCGCCAGCAACTGGCCGTCGTGGACGATGCCGGCCAGCGCCGCGGCGGCACTGGGATAGATCTTGTTCATGGCGCGCGTCTTTCGGTTGATGTCGGGACGGCGCGAAGCGTACTACTTACACCGTTAAGTAGGGGCTACGTAAAATCGCCTAAGCCCTCACCCACCCTGCACCGGACGCACCCATGCCCCCTGAAGCCACCGCCACCTGCGCGCTGTTGTGAGCGGACTGCTGTGAACGGCCCTGCTGTGAGCGGCCCTGCCCCGCCGCTGGCGGTGAGCGGCGCTGCAACGCCGGTTGGCCCAGCGCCCGCCCCCGGCACCGACCTGCCGCTGGACTACCGCATCGCCTTCGACCTGGCGCCGATCGGCTTGGTGCTGTCGCGCCGGCGGCAAATCGTCGACTGCAACCAGCAACTGCTGACGATGTTCGGCGCCCAGCGCGACCAGCTGGTGGGCGGCAGCTTCGAGTTGCTGTACCCCACCGCCGCCGAGTTCGAGCGCACTGGCGTGCGCATCGTCGCCAGCCTGGACGCCCAGGGCTGGTACGGCGACGACCGGGTGATGAAGCGACTGGACGGCCCGCAGCGCGGCGAGCTGTTCTGGTGCCATGTGATGGGCCGGGCCATCGACCGGGGCGCGCCGCATGCGGCCGGCATCTGGGCCTTCGAGGACTTGTCGTCCAAGCGCCGGCTGAAGGTCGATTTCACCGCCCGCGAGCGCGAGATCGCCGCGCTGCTGCTCGACGGCCTGACCAGCAAGCTGATCGGCAAACGGCTGGGCATCAGCCCGCGCACGGTCGATGTCTACCGCGCCCGGCTGATGCGCAAGTTGGGCGCGGCGACCACGCCGGAGCTGGTCAACAAGCTGCTGGCGGGCTGATCAGCCCAGCAGCGCCCGGATGTGCTCGGGCAGCGGCACCGACTTCTGCGTGTGGACATCCGACCAGACCACGGTGGCGCCACCGGTGGCGTGAATGACCCCGGGCAGGTCGACCCGTTCTAGCGTGGCGTAGGTGTCGAAACTGCTGCGGCCCAGCGTGCCCACGTAGTGGCGGGCCAGCACGTCGCCGGGGTACTGCAGCTGCTTGATGAAGCTGCAGAAAGCGTTGACGATGATCGGGCCGACACCCCCGCCGTCGGGCCGCACGCCGATGTGGTTGAACCAATCGATGCGCAGCGTTTCCAGATAGCGAAAGTAAACCGCGTTGTTGACATGGCCCATCGCGTCCATGTCGCCCCAGCGGATGGGGATGACCATCTCATAGACCAGCTTCTTGTCGTCAGGGATGTCGAATCGCATGGTCAGGGTCTCAGGGGATCGGAGGATCAAGGTATCGGGGGCTTGGGGGGGTCTGGCGCTTGGGCGCGTCCGCGCTGGGCGGATCAGGCGGCAGGTTCGGCAGGGTCGTCCGGCGTGGTGGCGATGCCCAGCTCGTCCGCCATGCGCAGCACCAAGGCGCGAAGTTCGGCCAGCGCGCTGGCTTGCTGGGCCAGCTCGGCCTTCAGCGCCACCAGTTCAGCCACGCTGATCGGGTCGGCATCGCTGCTGCCGTGGGCTTCGCGCGGCGCGGTCATCTGCACCTCGCCGCACAGCAGGTGGGCCCAGCGCGGCTCGCGGGCACCCGGCGCACGCGCCAGCAACAGCGCGCGTGGCGGGAAGCGGTCAGCCAGTTGCTGCAACTGCGCCTCGATCGCCGCGCTGTCGGCAAAGCGGTGCAGCCGCTCGGCGTTGGTGCGCAACTCGGCCAGGGTCTGCGGGCCGCGCAGCATCAGCACGGCCAGCAACGCCGCAGCGGGGGTCGGCACGTTGAGGCCGCGGGCCGCGTTCTGCTCGTACTTGCTGACCCGCCCGCCACTGCTCTCGAACACCAGGCTCATGCTTTTGAGGCCATCGATGGCGGCCAACACGTCGGCGTCGCTGGCCTCGATCACCGGGTCGCGGGCAGTCTTCTGGTTGCAGCCGGCCACCAGCGAGTTGAGCGACAGCGGGTAGGTGTCGGGCACGGTGGCGTGCTTCTCGACCAACACGCCCAGCACGCGGGCTTCCAGCGGGGTCAGGGCGCGGGCCATTCAAGCGCCGCCGGCCTCAGGCACCAAAACCGTCATCGGCGGACAAGACCGCGCCGTTGATGAAATGGCTCTCGTTGGCGCACAACATCATCAGCGCGCTGTTCAGGTCTTCGGGCTTGCCCACGCGCTTGCGCGGCGTCATGTTCATCAGTTTCTGGCCGGCGTCAGTCTGCCAATGGGCGTGGTTCAGTTCGGTGTCGATGTAGCCCGGGCACAACGCGTTGGTGTTGATGCCGAACTTGCCCCATTCCAGCGCCATCGCGCGGGTCATGTGGATCACCGCGGCCTTGCTCATCGCGTAGATGCCGATCTGGCTCAGCACCTTGAGGCCGGCCATCGACGCCACGTTGACGATGCGCCCGCCGGTGAAGGTGCCGGGTGCAGCACCGCGGCTGCGCGCGATCATGCGCTTGGCCACCTCTTGGGCGACAAAGAATGCGCCGCGGGTGTTGGTGCCCATCACGTAGTCGTAGTCCTCGGGGCTGACGTCGACCAGCTTCTGGGTGGTGCTGACGCCCGAGTTGTTGACCAGGATGTCGATCGTGCCCATCTCGGTCTCGGCATGGGCGATGGCCGACTTGATGCTGTCGGGGTCGGTCACGTCGAGCTCGACCACATGGGCGTCGCCGCCCATCGATTCAAGTTCGGCGCGCAAAGTCTTCAGCCGCTCGATCCGGCGCGCCGCCAGCACCACCGCGGCGCCCGACTGGCTCAGCGTGCGGGCGAACTGCGCGCCCAGCCCGCTGGAGGCGCCGGTGACAAAGGCCACGCGGCCGGAAAGATCGATGTTGTAGCTCATGGTGCAAGGGCTCTGAGAGAGAAATACAAGGCGGTTTGCCGGGCCCGCCGCGCCGGCTTGGCGCCAGGCGAGCAGATGCAATTCACGATAGCACGGCGCCTGGCCGCAGCAAGGCCGCAACAGCGCCACAACAGCGCCACAACAGCGCCGCAAAAAAGGCCGTAAAAGGCGCCAAAACCAGGCCCGTCAGCCGTCGGCGGCCCACGCAAAAAGCACGATCGTTCTATTTTTATGCCGGCTGGTTAGAATCAAAGCACTGCATCCCGATCAGGGTTGCACCGCCCCCATAACGAGACAAGGCACCGGGATGACACCGCAGGAGATCCTCACCCAATACGGCCCGCGCGAGGCCATGGACTACGACGTGGTGATCGTCGGCGGCGGGCCCGGCGGCATGGCCACCGCGATCCGCTTGAAGCAGGTGGCGGCAAGCCAAGGCCGCGAGCTGTCGGTGGTGGTGCTTGAGAAGGGCAGCGAGCCCGGCGCGCACATCCTGTCGGGCGCGGTGATGGACCCGATCGCGCTCAACGAGCTGATCCCCAACTGGCGCGACCTGGGCGCGCCGCTGCACCAGCCCGTCACCGGCGACCAGTTGCTGGTACTCAGCGCCGACGGCACGTCGACCATCCCCGACTGGCTGATGCCCGACTGTTTCCACAACGAAGGCAACTTCGTCATCAGCCTGGGCGCGGTGACCAAGTGGCTAGGCGAGCAAGCCGAGGCGTTGGGCGTCGAGGTGTTCTCGGGCTTCAGCGCCGCCGAATTGCTGTTCGACGAGCGTGGCGCGGTGCGCGGCGTGGCCACCGGCAACGTGGGGCTGGGCAAGGACGGCGAGCCGACCGACGGTTTCCAGCTGGGCATGGAACTGACCGGCAAATACACCGTGTTTGCCGAGGGCGCACGCGGCCACTTGGGCAAACAGCTGATCGCCCGCTACAAGCTCGACCAAGGCCGCGACCCGGCCAGCTGGTCGATCGGCATCAAAGAGCTGTGGGAGGTGCCGGCCGAGCAGGCGAAACCTGGCCTGGTGGTGCACACCAGCGGCTGGCCGCTCACCGACGGCACCTTTGGTGGCGGCTTCCTGTACCACCTGGCGGGCAACCAGGTCACGCTGGGCTACGTGCTGGGGCTGGACTACCAGAACCCCTGGATGAGCCCGTTCGAGGAAATGCAGCGCTGGAAGACCCATTACGCGATCCGCGGCCACATCGAAGGTGGCAAGCGCATCGGCTACGGCGCGCGCGCCATCAACAACGGTGGCCTGCAGAGCCTGCCCAAGCTGGTGTTCCCGGGCGGTGCGCTGATCGGCTGCGATGCGGGCTTCATGAACGCGGCGCGCATCAAGGGCAGCCATGCCGCGATCAAGAGCGGCATGTTGGTCGCCGAAGCGGTGGCCGAGGCCCTGGCCGCCGGCCGCAGCGGCGACGAGTTGGCCGCCTACCCGGTGGCGTTTGAGGCCAGCTGGCTGCATACCGAGTTGAGCCGCACGCGCAACTTCAAGCCCTGGTTCCACAAAGGCCCGACGGTCGGCACGCTGATGACCGGCATCGAGCAGTGGCTGCTGCCCAAGCTGGGGCTGAAAGTGCCACCCTGGACCATCCACCGCCACGAGGCCGACCACCTGGCGCTGAAGCCCGCCGACCAGTGCCCGAAGATCGACTACCCCAGGCCCGATGGCGTGCTGACCTTCGACCGGCTGAGCTCGGTGTTCATCAGCAACACCAACCACGCAGAAAACCAGCCGGCGCACCTGACGCTGAAGGATGCGGGCGTGCCGGTGCGCATCAACTTGGCGATCTACGCCGGGCCCGAGGGCCGCTACTGTCCGGCAGCGGTGTACGAGTACGTGAAGAACCCTGACGATACGGATCGCCTGCAGATCAACGCGCAGAACTGCGTGCACTGCAAGACCTGCGACATCAAGGACCCGACGCAGAACATCG
>JAYVDE010000229.1:0-15420 GCA_043749575.1 Burkholderiaceae bacterium
CCACCGATCACTACGTGCATGACCACCCCTGGCAGGCGATCGGTGTGGCCGCAGCCATCGGCGTGGCGATCGGCGCGCTGATCGGTCGGCGTTGAACACCGGCCCGGCCCGGCAAGCCCTGCACAGGCGCTAGACCGGCATGACGCAGCCATCGGCAAGTCCGTCCGGGCGGATCAGGCGCTTGGCGGCCTCATTCATCGCGCTGGGCCGCATCCGGCTCGAACTGCTGGCCGTCGAGGTCCACGAGGAAAAAGAGCGCATCGCCGCGATGCTGCTGTGGGCCGTGGTCAGCGCCTTCCTCGGCTGTATTGCGCTGGTCTTCGTCGCCTTGTTCATCACCCTGGTGTTCTGGGACACGCACCGCTTGCTGGCCTTGGGCGGCTTCTCGGCGCTGTTCGTCGCGCTGGCATTGGCGGGGGTGCTGCGGCTGCGGCAGTTGGTGGCCAGCGGGTCCAGCCTGTTCCACTCGTCGATCGCCGAACTGCGCGAGGACAGCCGGGCCTTGAACGAACCGCCGGCCGCACCGTGAAGACGCGGTCACCGCTGACACCCGCCCAGCGCACGCGGCGCAAACAAGACCTGCTGCTGGCGTCGTCGTTGGCGCGCCAACAGGCGATGCTGGCGATCAACCAGATCAGCCAGCGCGCCGACCGGGTGATGGGTATCTATCGCCAGGTGCGGGCCTGGATGGCCGTGCCGCAAGTCGGCGCGGGGGCCAGTTTGGCGGCGTCGCTGGCGGCGCTGCTGGCGCTTCGCAAGATCCGCAGCTTCAAGCTGCTGCGCTGGGGCCAGTTGGGCTGGCGGGTCTGGCGGCTGGCGGCCGGCTTGCTGCCGGGCGGGCGCTCACCGTACTGACGGCGCTCGCAGCGGGGCCGTTGCCAGGCCCATCGCCCTCGTAAGTCAGCGCGAACATTTGCGCCCCCCTCGATTGCTGCCGTCGAGCGGGGCCATCGTCCGGCGCGCTATGCTGGCGCCATGACCCTTGAAACACTTGAACACCTTACCGGCCCCAACCCGGTGGCCAGCCTGATCGTGCTGCACGGCCTGGGCGCTGACGGCAACGACTTTGTGCCGATCGCCCAGCAGCTCGACTTGTCGGCGGTCGGCGCAGTGCGCTTCGTCTTCCCGCACGCGGCGGTGCGCCGGGTGACGATCAACGGCGGCGCACCGATGCGAGCCTGGTACGACATCCTCGGCATGGACGGCGCCCGGCGCGAGGACGACGCCGGCCTGCGCGACTCGATGGCCGAGGTGCAAGCCCTGGTCGACCGCGAGGCCACACGCGGCGTGCCGCCTGCCCGCACGGTGTTGATCGGTTTCTCGCAAGGCTGCGCGATGGCCTTGCTGACGGGCCTGCGGGCGCCGCAGCGCCTGGCCGGCGTGGCCGGGCTGTCGGGCTACCTGCCACTGGCCGCCAGCACCGCCGCCGAACGCAGCGAGGCCAACCGTGATCTGCCGCTGTTCCTGGCCCACGGCCGCTTCGACGCGATGGTGGCGCCCGCGCGCGGCCTGGCCACGCGGGATGCGCTGCTGGCGCTGGGCTACCAGCCCGAGTGGCACGACTACCCGATGGAACACTCGGTGTGTCCGCAAGAAATCATTGACCTGAACCGCTGGCTGCTGCGTGTGCTGGCTCCCCAAAAGGAAACGACCCCATGACGACTTTGAACGGCAAGCTGACCTGGATCACCGGTGCCGGCAGCGGCATTGGCTTGGCCGGCGCCCGCGCCCTGGCTGCGGCCGGCGCCACGGTGGTGATGTCGGGCCGCCGCACTGACGTGCTGCAGGCCGAGGCCGACAAGATCAACGCGGCCGGCGGCCGGGCCGAGGTCGAGCCGCTGGACGTGGCCGATGCCGACGCGGTGAACGCGGTGGCCGCACGCATCCTGAGCCGCCATGGCCGGGTCGACATCCTGCTCAACAGCGCCGGGCTGAACAACCCCGACCGCTTCTGGAAGAACCAGACCGTGGCCGGCTGGCGCGACGTGATCGGCATCAATCTGGACGGCACGTTTTACACCGTGCGCGCGGTGCTGCCGGCGATGCGGGCGCAGCGCGACGGCCTGGTCATCAACGTCTCGTCGTGGGCCGGCGTGCACCACCCCAAGTTGACGGGCGCGGCCTACAACGGCAGCAAACACGCGGTGACGGCGCTGACCGAGACGATCAACATGGAAGAAGGTGTCAACGGCATCCGCGCCTGCGCGATCTGCCCGGCCGAGGTGGCCACGCCCATCATGGACCGTCGCCCGGTGCCACCCAGTGCGTTGGACCGCTCGCGCATGCTGCAGCCCGATGATCTGGGCGCGACCATCCGTTTCATCGCCGAGCTGCCGGCCCATGCCTGCATCAACCAGCTGGTGATCAGCCCGACCTGGAACCGCATGTACATCGATAACCTGTAAGCGCGATGACCGACGACACGGTGCCCGACCCCAGCCGCCCGGCCAGCGCCCAACGCCTGAGCGCCGAGGATTTTGACCCGGCGGTGCTGAGCCTGTTCGACCGCTATGTGCACGGCTTGATCGACCGCCGCGGTTTCCTGGACGGCGCTGCGCGTTATGCCGGCGTGGCCGGTGCCGCCGCGCTGCTGACCGCGCTGAGCCCCGATTTCGCCAGTGCGCAACAGGTCTCGCCGTCCGACCCCCGCATCGTCGACGAGATGGTCGACTTAGTCTCGCCCAAGGGCAACGGCAAGATCCGCGCGCTGCTGGTGCGGCCGGCCCAGATCACCGCCAAGCTGCCGCTGGTGCTGGTGGTGCATGAAAACCGCGGCCTGAACCCACACATCCAGGACATCGCCCGCCGGCTGGCGGTTGACGGCTTCATCGCGCTGGCGCCCGACGCGTTGGGGCCCAGCGGCGGTTACCCCGGCGACGAGGACAAGGCCCGCGCGATGTTCGCGCTGCTCGACCCGGCCAAGGCGCGCGAGGATTTCGTCGCCGCGGCCGAGCACCTGGTCGAGTGGCCCCAAGGCAATGGCCGGCTGGGCGTGGTGGGCTTCTGCTACGGCGGCAGCATCGCCAACTTGCTGGCCACCCGCCTGCCCGGCCTGCGCGCTGCGGTGCCGTTCTACGGCAGCGCGCCGCCGCTGGACAGCGTGGCCGGCATCAAGGCCGAACTGCTGCTGCACTTCGCTGGCAACGACGAGCGCATCAACGCCGACTGGCCGGCTTACGAGGCCGCTTTGAAGGCCGCCGGTGTGCACCACGAGGCCCACAGCTACGCCGGCACCCAGCACGGTTTCAACAACGACACCACGCCGCGTTACGACGCCACGGCCGCAGCGCTGGCCTGGCAGCGCACGCTGGCCTTGTTCAACCGCACGCTGCGCGGCTGAGCCTTTCAGTGTTTGGCTGATTGGCGGTTTGGCTGATTGACGCGCTGCAGCGTTGCAGCGCGAATCGACCGTCCGCTGTCACCGGTCACGCCGGCGCCAACACCCGGAAGCCGTGGCTGCCGTCGCGCCCCAGTTGTTCGACCAGGCCGAACTCCCAGTCCAGGTAGGCCTGCATCGCCGCGCGGGGGGCGTCGGTGCCCTCGTAGGGGCGGCGGTAGCGGTCGATGCGCGGGCTCAGTGCAGCGGCCTCGCCGGTGGCCAGCGGCCGGCCTTCTGCGACCCAGGCCACCGTGCCGCCGGCCAGCACGGCGACCGGCCGGCCGGTCAGCGCCGCCAGGTCGGCAGCGGTGAAGCGGGCGAGGTTCTGCGCCACCTCGCCCGCGCCACCGGTGACGACGATGCGCCCGGCCGTTGCCGGAGACTGCGCCGAGTTCATCGCTGGCAAGGCTGGCGCCGACCGTGCCGACCGCGCCAACCCCGCCAGCTGCGCCCGCAGCACCCAGCGGGCACCGGGGATATGCCCGGCGACATGGGCGGCGCTGGTCGCCACGTCCAGCAGCAGCGTGTCGCCCTGCGCCAGTGCGGCGGCCAACTCGGCGCAGGACAGCGTCGGCAGCACCGGCGCGGTCGTGCCAGGCGGCAACCAGGCGCCAGTGGCCAGCTTCGCGGGCGGCGGGTCGGTCAGCCAGGCCACCTCCCAGCCCAGCTGGGCCAGCCAGTGCGCGGTGATGGCCGCGCGCACGCCGTCGCTCGCCGGCCCGCCATCGGCCAGCACGATGCGCGCGCCGCGCACGGCAGCGCAAACATCGGTCTCCTGCACCAGTTGGCCGCCGGGCGCGCTGCCGAAGCCCGGCCGATGGCCGGCGGCGTATTCCTCGGGTGTGCGCACGTCCCAGCGGTACAGCGTGCGGCTGCTGTCGCTTGCCCAAGCGGCCAGACCGGCGGCATCGAGCCGGACCGCGCCGGCGCGGTCGGCCAGCGCCTGCGCCGCGCGGCGGGCCGGCTCGCGCGCCGCGGCGCTGGCAGGCCCGCAGCGGCGTTGCGCTCCGTGGTCGAGCGTGAAGCCGGCCAGCGTCCAGCCAATCGTGCCGTTGCGCAGCGCCGCCACCGGGTTGGGGATGCCGGCGTTGACCAGACTTTGCGTGCCGATGATGCTGCGGGTGCGGCCGGCGCAGTTGACGATGACGCGGGTGCTCGGGTCAGGCGCCAGGTCGCGCACATGCAACACCAGCTCGGCGCCGGGCACGCTGGTGCCGCTGGGGATGCTCATGGTCTGGTATTCGTCGAAGCGCCGGGCATCGAGCACCACGATGTTGGCGCCGCTCTCGATCAAGGCTTTCACGTCCTCGGCCGCCAGCGACGGCGTGTGCCGTTCATGCTCAACCAGCTCGCCGAAGGCTTTGCTGGGCACGTTGACATCGCGAAAGAGTTCGCCGCCACCATCGCGCCAGGCCGCCAGGCCACCCTGGCCGGCATCGGCCAACAAGTGCACCTGGCTGTAACCCAGCGCTTGCAGCTTGCGCGCGGCGGGCTCGGCCAGGCCCTCACCATCGTCGTAGACGGCGATGCTCACGTCGCGCCGCGGCAGCCGCCAGGGCGCGTCCAGCTCGATGCGGCCGGCCGACAACTGCACCGCAAACAGCGGATGCGCCTGGGCGTAGGGGTCTTCCTCGCGGACGTCGACCAGCGCAATCTCGCGCTTCGCACGCAGCGCATCAAGCACCGCCTCGGCGCTGATCTGGGGCAAGGGCGTGCGCATCAGACGGCTTCCTTGGAGCGGTCCCATACATTGGGCAGCCAGGCATTCGAGTAGCCCGAGACGAAGGGCTTGCAGCTGCCGTCGGGCGCATACACCCCGCGTTGCAGCGCGCCGATGTTGGCGCCGTAGACGTGGATGCTGATCGAGCTGCGGTCGGCAAAGGCATTGGCCACCTGGTGCACATCGCCGAGGCGGGGCGACACCGCCTCCACCTGGCCCGGCTTCAGCGTCACCGCCACGCCCTGCGCCTGCAAGCGGCCAGCGCCGTCGAAGCCATAAGCCTGGGCCGTCTCCTCGCCGCGCAGCATGCCGATCAGGCCCCAGACCCGGTGGTCGTGCACCGGCGTGCGCTGGCCCGGCCCCCAGACGAAGCTGACGACCGAAAACCGCTCCAGCGGGTCGGCGTGCAGCAGGTACTGGCGGTAGAACTCGGGGTGCGGCTGGGCCAGTTCGTCGGGCAGCCAGTCGTCGCGGGCGACCAAGGTGGCCAGGTGGCCGCGCAGGATCGCCAGCCGCTCGGCTTCGGGTCGGTCATGGGCCATCTCGCGGGTGGCGGCGGTGATGAAGTCGCGCAGCGGCGCCAGGGTCACGGAGTTCTCCAAAGGGGGGGCATAGCCTTGATTCTGCCGTGGCAGCTCGGCGCCAAGCCTGCGACGCCACCGCTGCCAGGCGCGGCCAACCGCTGCCAGCCGCTGCTGCCAGCCGCTGTCAACTCGCGCTGGCTCGCTGCTTGAGCCAGCCCGGCCTCAACATCCACCCGTCGCCGCTCGCGCCGCGCTTTCGCGCCACCGCCACAATCGGCGGCCCGCCCACCTGCCCATGCTGACGATCCACTTCGCCAACCGCCCCGAATCGCTAGCAGCGCTGCTCACTGCGGCACTGGGCGCGGCCGGCGCATCGCCGTTCACCGCCGACGAGGTGATCGTGCCCAGCGCCGCGCTGCGCCGGCGGCTGACCCTGCTGCTGGCGCAGCAGCACGGGGTCTGCGCCCAGGTGCGGTTTTCCTACCTGGCGCAGTGGCTGTGGCAGCAGGCCGCCCGCGTGCGCAGCGCCACCACCGGCGAGCCGGCGCTGGCCCAGCCGCCACTGCAGTCCGAGCCGCTGGCCTGGCGGGTTTTCGCGGCGTTGAACGACAGCGATTGGGTGGCTGCCCAGCCGCGCCTGAACGCCTACGTGACGCAGGCCGACGCGGTGACACGATTCGACCTGGCGCAGCGGCTGGCCGGCCTGCTCGACCAGTACAGCACCTACCGGCCGCACTGGTTGGCGGCCTGGTCGGCGGGCCAGCGGGCTTTGCTGCCGGGCCCGTCCACGCTCGACGAAGCCTGGCAGGCCGCGTTGTGGCGCCGGCTGGCCGCCGAGCTGTCGCCCGCGCCCGATGTGGCCCGTTTGCTCAACCCGCTGGGCCCCGTGCTGCCGCCCGGCACGGTGTTGCCGGCGACGACCGGCCTGCCCGCCGCCGCCCACGTGTTTTGCCTGCCGGCGATTGCACCGGTGCACCTGGCGCTGCTGCAACAGCTGGGCCGCTGGATCGACCTGCATGTCTACGCGCTGAACCCCTGCCGGCAGTACTGGTTCGATGTCGTTGACCCGCGCCGCCTGGCCCACCTGGCCGCGCGCGGCCGTGCCGCTCACCACGAGGTCGGCAACCGCTTGCTGGCCGGTTGGGGCCAGCAGGCGCAAGCCCAGCTGAGCGGCCTGGTCGACACCTGCGGCGATGCGGTGATCGATGACGAGCACTACACGCCGCACCCGGGCAGCAGCCGGCTGGCCGCACTGCACAACGCGATCCTCGACCTCGCCGAACTGCCACCCCGCAGCGTGCCCTTGCCAGCCGACGACCGCAGCATCGAGGTTCATGTCTGCCACTCGCTGACCCGTGAGCTGGAGGTGCTGCACGACACCTTGCTGAGCTTGCTGGCCGGGCCCGACGCCCCCGCACCCGGCGAGATCCTGGTCGTGATGCCCGACCTGGAAGCCGGCGCGCCGCTGATCAACAACGTCTTTGGCACCGCGCCGCGCAGCCTGGCGATCCCGTTCACCATCACCGGCCAGGCGGTCAGCCAGGTCAACGCGCCGGCCCGTGCGCTGCTGGCCGCGCTGGCGCTGGCCGGCTCGCGTGGCCCGGTCAGCGCCATTTTTGGCCTGTTGCAGCAACCGGTGGTGGCGCGGCGTTTCGGCCTCGACGACGAGGGCCTGGCCCGCGTGCACCGCTGGCTGCAAGACAGCGGCGTGCACTGGGCGCTGGACGCCGAGCACCGCGCCGCACTGGGCTTGCCAGCCGACGCCCGGTACAGCTTGGCCGACGGGCTGGAGCGGCTGTACCTGGGCTACGCGCTGCCATCGGCCGCCGCCGACACGCTGCTGGCGCCGTTCGACGGCCTGCTGCCCGCTGGCGCTGCCGAAGGCACGGCGGCACTGGCGCTGGGCGCGCTGTGGCGCTTTGCCGACCTGCTCGCGCGGCTGCAATCGCGGCTGGCCCGGCCGCTGTTGCCGGCTGACTGGACCGGCCTGCTGACCGGCCTGGTCGACAGCCTGTTGCAGCCCGATCCCAGCGAGCTGGACGACCTGGCCGAGTTGCGCGCCGCCATCGGCACACTGTCCGGCCAGTGGCAACAAGCCGGGCTGGCCTTGGCGCTGCCGGCCGACGTGGTGTGCCAGGCGCTGGCCCAGGTGCTGGACGACCCGGCGCGCGGCGGCGTGCCCACCGGTCGGGTCACTTTTTGCGCCATGAGCCCGCTGCGCGGCCTGCCCTACCGGGTGGTCTGCGTGCTGGGGCTCAACGACGGCGGCTTTCCAAGCGCCCAGCGGCCGGCCGAGTTCGACCTGATGGCCGCCGCGCCGCAAGCGGGCGACCGCCAGCGCCGCAGCGACGAGCGCAACCTGTTCCTCGACCTGCTGCTGGCCACGCGCGACCGGCTGCACCTCAGCTACACCGGTCGCAGCGTGCGCGACAACGCGCCCTTGCCACCGTCGGTGCTGGTCGCCGAGCTGCTGGAAACGCTGCTGCCGGCGCTGGACGCCCCGCCCGAACAGGCTCGCGACCGGCTGGTGGTCGAGCACCCGCTGCAAGCCTTCGACCCGTCGCTGTTCGACCCCAGCACCGACCCGCGCCAACGCAGCCACCAGCCCGACTACGCGGCCGCGTTGGCCGCCACCGGTGCTGGCGCTGCGGCCCAGCCCGCGGCCACGGCGGCCACGGCCGACCCAACGACCGACAGTTCGGCCAACCCCTCAACCCACGGTCCGGCCAACAGTTCAGCCCACGATTCGGCTGACAGTTCGGCTGACAGTTCGGCCGACAACTCGGCCGACAACCCGACCGACGACGACGACGACAGCGCCGCCGACCCCGCACCGCCCTTTTTTGCCCGCCCACTGGCGCCGCCGGCCGCCGAAGCGCGCCGGCTCACGCTGGACGATCTGCAACGCTTCTTCCGCCATCCCAGCCGGCACCTGCTGCAGCGCCGGCTGGGCCTCAGCCTGCGCCGGCCCGACGAGGCGCTGGACGACGACGAGCCCTTCCTGCCCGGCTTTGCGGCCCGCCAGGCGCTGGCGCAACGGCTCTTGCCCGCTCTGCACGCCGGCGCCGACGAGACCGCGCTGCGCGCCCTGGCCGCAGCTTGCATCGAGCTGCCGATCGGCCTGGCCGGCCAGCACTTCATCAGCAGCGAACTGCCGCTGCTGCGCCAACATGCCCAAGCATTGGCCGCCCTCACCGCACCGCCCACACTGGCGCCGCATCAAACGGTTTTCGAGCTCGACCTCGACGGCAGCCGCTGGACTATCGACCTCGCGCTGGCCGACCTGCGGCCCGATGGCCTGGTGCGCCACCGCTACGCCGACGCCCGTGCCGGCGACTACCTGGCCAGCTGGATAGACCATGTTGCGCTCTGCGCCTGTGCGCCGGCCGGCGTGGCCGGCAGCACCGTCTGGCAGGGCCGCGACGGGCAGTTCCAATATTCCCCCTGCGACGACCCGCTGGCGCTGCTGCAGACCCTGGTGCGGCTGTATGCCGAGGGCTCGGTGGCGCCGCTGTACTTCTTCCCGCGCACCGCCTGGGCCTGGCTGCGCCCCGGCGGCAGCTTGGCGCAGGCCGGCCAGGCCTGGACTGTCAGCCCCCGACGGCCGTTTGCCGAGCAAGCTGATGGCGCGCACCGGCTGGCGCTGCGCGGCCTGCCCGACCCGCTGCGCGAGGGCTTACCGCGCTTCGAAGCCAACGCGCGGGCGGTGATCGAACCCCTGCTGTTGTGCCTGGCCGACCCGCGGTTTGGTGGCGCTGGCGAAGGTCGCGTCGAAGGTGTCGGCGCAGGGGGTGACGCATGAGCCCACATCTCGGCGTTGGCCCGGAAACCGACACCGAAGCGCTCGACGTCTTCAGCAGCCCGCTGGGCGGTATGCGCCTGATCGAAGCCTCGGCCGGCACCGGCAAGACCTGGAACATCTGCGGCTTGTACTTGCGCTTGCTGCTGGAGCGTCAGCTGACGGTGCAGCAGATCCTGGTCGTCACCTTCACCAAGGCCGCCACCGCCGAGCTGCGCGAGCGCATCCGCCAGCGCATCGTCGAGGTGCTGGCGGGTCTGCGTGCGGCACCGGGTGACCGCGCGGCGGCCGACCCCTTCGTCGCCGGCCTGCTGCGCCAATTGCGCAATCGCCAGCGGCGGGTCGCAGCCGCCGATGTCGATGTCGATGTCGATGTCGATGTCGATGCCGATGCCGACACTGCCGACACCGCCGATGCCGATGCACCGGCCGTGCTGGCACTGCAACAAGCCCTGCAGACCTTCGACGAAGCCGCGATCTTCACGATCCACGGCTTCTGCCAGCGTGCGCTGGCCGACACACCTTTTGCCGCCCGCCTGCCACTGGTGCAAACCTTGCTGGCCGACGACAGCGCGCTGCGACTGGAAGCCGTGCACGATTTCTGGCGCCGCGAAGTCGCCAGCGCGAAAGCCGACCCGGCGCTGGTGGCCCATTTGCTGGCCCGTGGTGACAGCCCCGAGCACTACGCCCGCTTGCTGCAGCGCCAACTGGCGCGGCCGTTGTCGCGGCTGATCTGGCCGACCGGCATTGACGCGCCGACCGAGCCCGGCGCCGCCGCGGCCGCGGTGGTCAGTGCCTTCAACACCGCCAGCGGGCTGTGGCGGGCGGACGCGGCCACCATCACCGACACCTTGCTGGCCGGGTTGCGCCAGCTCAACGGCACCACCTACCGCAAGGACGGCGTGCTGACCGCGCAGGCGGGCTGGGCTGCGGTGCTGGCTGGCACCCAGCCACCCGCCAGCACCGCCACGCTGCCGCCCAAGCTGGCGCTGTTTGGCAGCAGCATGCTGACCGGGCGCGCCAAAAAAGGCTGCACGGCGCCGGCCCATGCTTTTTTCGACGCGGCGCAGGCGCTGCTGGATGCGCTGGCCGAGCAACAAACCCAGCTGGCGCTGGCCCGGCTGCGCCTGTTGCGCCGCCTGGTCACCGACGGCGCCGAGCAGCTGCGCGCGGCCAAGCGCAGCCAGCGCGTGGTCGCCTTCGACGACATGCTGTTCAACCTGCACCAGCGGCTGACCGACGCGCACGGGCCGGTGCTGGCCGCAGCGCTGCTCAAACGCTTCCCCGCGGCGCTGATCGACGAGTTCCAGGACACCGACCCGCTGCAGTTCGCGGTCTTCCAGGCGATCTACGGTGCTGGCGCGGCGGCCGACCAGCCGGCGCCGCCGCTGTGCCTGGTCGGCGACCCCAAGCAGGCGATCTACAGTTTCCGCCATGCCGACCTGCACACCTACTTGCGGGCCCGCGCCCTGGCCTGTGCCCGCTACACGCTGCTGGCCAACCAGCGTGCGAGCCAGCCGCTGATCAGCGCGCAAAACCAGCTGTTCGGCCTCAACCCGCAGGCTTTTGTGCAGCCCGGGCTGGCCTACCACGCAGTGGCCAAGGGCGCGCGGGCGCAGCCGCCGCTGCACGATGCCAGCGAGCTGCGGGCCGCGCTGCAGGTCTGGACGCTGCCGACCGATGCGCGCAGCGGCCAGCCGCTGGCCAAAGACGACGCGATGGCCGCGGCCGCTGCGGTCTGCGCCGGCGAGATCGCCCGCCTGTTGACAGCGGCCGCGGCCACCGGACCTGGCACGGCGGGCATGGCGGGCACGGTCGGCCCAGCTGGCACGGCTGGCGCCGTGACGCTGGGTGATCGGCCGCTGCGCGCCGGCGACATCGCGGTGCTGGTGCGCAGCCACGCCCAGGGCAGCCGGATGCGGCTGGCGCTGGCCGGGCTGGGCGTGGGCAGTGTCGAGTTGTCGCAGGCCAGCGTCTTCAGCAGCGCCGATGCCGAAGAGCTGGAACGGCTGCTGGCCGCCGTGCTGGAGCCCGCCCGCGAAGGCCTGCTGAAAGCCGCGCTGGCCACCCGCTGGATGGGCCACGACGCGGCGCAGATCGACGCCCTGGCGGCCGACGAGCCCGCGCTGTCGGCGCTGCTGCAGCGCTTCATTCAGTACCAGGGCTGGTGGCGAAGCCGCGGCGTCGGCTTCATGCTGCGCCAATGGCTGCAGCAAGAACAAGTGGCGCAGCGTCTGCTGGGCGCCGCCGACGGCGCGCGCCGCCTGACCAACGTGCTGCACCTGGCCGAATGCCTGCACCAGGCGGCCGCCGAGCAGCCGTCGCCCGAGGCCTTGCTGCGCTGGCTGCAGGCCCAGCGCGAAGGCGGCGCCAGCGCCGACGAGACCACCCAGCTGCGGCTGGAGAGCGACCGCAACCTGGTGCAGATCGTCACCGTCCACAAGAGCAAGGGCCTGGAGTACCCGGTGGTGTTCTGCCCCTTTCTGTGGGACGGCCGGCTGCGCCCGGCCGGCGACGGCCTGGAAGGCGCGGCGCGACACGACGACGACGGCGCGGCGGTGATCGATTTCCGTGGCGGCATCGACCCGACGTTCGACGAGGTCGCGGCGCGCGCCGAGGCCCGCATGGAAGCCGCGGCCGAGTTCATGCGCCTGGTCTACGTGGCCTTGAGCCGCGCGATGCACCGCTGTTACCTGGTGGTCGGCAGCTACCGCAACAAGGCCGGCAAACACTGGAGCAGCCGCGAAAGCGCTGGCAGCGGGCTGAACTGGCTGGTCGCCAGCGGCGGTTTGTCGCCGCAGGCCTGGCTGGCGCCGAAGCGCCCGCTGGCCACCCCTGCGGCGATCGACGCGGCCTGGGCGGCGCTGGCCACGCCGGCGCTGCAGGACGCGCTGCCGACGCCCGCCGCCGGTGCGCCGGCGGCGATCGCCGTGACGCCACTGCCTGCGGCCTGGCGGCGACCATTGCCCGCCGGCAGCACCGGTGGCGGCACGCCGCAGGCCTTGGCGCCGCCGGCCGATCTGGGACGGGCTTGGTGGATCGGCAGCTACAGCGCGCTGGTGCACGGCGTGGCGGGATCGGCGGCCGGGCCGGTGGCTGCAGCGGCGGCGGCCGCGCTGACCGTGCCCTCGACCGCTGAAGACCGCGCCGCCGCCGGCCGCGGCGCGGCCGATCACGACCTGCGCACCGAGCAAGGCGAGGCCGAGCCGTGGCCAATAGACCGCGCGCCGTTCGATGCCACCGAATGGTCGCCGCAGCAGCCATCACCTCAGTCATCACAGTGGCCAGCACAGTGGTCAGCGCAGCAGGCGCCGCCGCTGGCGGCCGACGACATCCTGGGCTTCCCGCGTGGCGCGGTGGCCGGTGAATGTGTCCATGCCGCACTGGAATGGGCCGAGTTCACCGACCCCGCCAGCTGGCCAAAGGCTGCCGCGCGCGCGCTGCTGTTGCACCCGCCGTCGCCGCGGTCGTTGCCGTGGTCAGCGTCATCGTCGTCGTCGGCATCGGGTCCGGTGTCGGCACCCGGTGCCACGACCACCGCGCAAGCGCCACTGCAGCGCGAGCCGGCCGATGTGCTGCAGGCGCAACTGCAACGCCTGTTGGCCGATGTGCTGCAGACCCCGCTGCCGCTGGGCACGCTGCAGCCCTTGCGGCTGGCCGAGCTGCCAGCCGGCCGGCGCCTGGCCGAGCTGGAATTCCACCTGCCCGTGCCACAGCTGGCCGCCACCGACCTGGTTGCGCTGCTCACCCGCCTGGGCTACGGCGCGCCGGCGCTGGATTTCCGCACCCTGCACGGTTATCTGAAAGGCTTCATCGACCTGGTGTTCGAGCACGACGGCCGCTACTTCATCGCCGACTGGAAATCGAACCACCTGGGCCACACGCCGGCTGACTACAGCGCGGCACCGATGGCCGCGGCGATGGCCCAGCACCACTACCACCTGCAGTACCTGCTCTACAGCGTGGCGCTGCACCGCTGGCTGGGCCGGCGCTTGCCCGATTACCACTACGACCGGCATGTCGGCGGCGTCGCCTACCTGTTCGTGCGGGGCCTGCGGCCGCACTGGCGCGATGCCCAAGGCCAGCCGACCGGGCTGTTTTTTCACCGGCCGAGCGCCGAGGCGATCACTCAACTGTCGGCCCTGCTGGGCGGCGAAGGGACTCCGCCATGACGACCCTCCGCCCAGCCGACCTGGGTTCAACGGTCGCCGCCGCCGAACCGGACATGCTCGCCAGCGCAGCGGCGTTGGCCGAAGGCTTTGCGCGCCAAATGCAGCGCTGGGCCATCCAGCGCGGCGCCGCGGCGCCGGTGGTGCAGGCCGTGGCCGCGGCCGCGCGGGCGCTCAGCCTGGCCACCAGCGGCGGCCATGTCTGCCTGGACCTCGCCGACTGGCTGGCCGAGTCGGTCGCCGAGCGCCGAGACCCGCGGGTGGGTGTGCAGGTCGATGAGCCGGTGGACGAGCCGGTCGATGAACCGGTCGACGCGCTGCATGGGCCTGCCGCCGCCCCGCGGAACCGCCTCCCCACCCTGCCGGCCGGTGATGAGCGCCTGGGCCGCTGGCGCAAGCACCTGCTGGCGTCGGGCCTGGTCGGCACGCCACAACGGCCAGGCGGCCAAGCGGTGATCCTGGACGACGAACACCGGCTCTACCTGCACCGCTATTTCGACTTCGAACGCCGCCTGGCGCTGCGGCTGGCACGCTGCGCCGGCCCGGCCGGCCCGGCGGCCAGGGTGGGCGCTGGCCCGCCCGACGCCGCGGCCGGCCATGCCCTCGATCCCGCTGCCGCCGCCCCGGCGGTGCTGGCGGCGATGCTGGCCGCGCTGTTCAAGCCCGACGCGGCAGCCCCGGCCAGCGGCCCGGCGCCCGACTGGCAAATGCTGGCCGCCGCGCTGGCGCTGCGCGGCCGGTTGACGGTGATCAGCGGCGGCCCCGGCACCGGCAAGACCACCACCGTGGTCAACCTGCTGGCCTGCCTGCTGGCCCAGCAGCCGCAGGCGCGCATCGTGCTGGCGGCGCCCACCGGCAAGGCCGCGGCGCGGCTGTCGGAGGCGTTGCGCCAGCGCGCCGGCCACCTGGGCGCCGAGTTGCGCGACCGGCTGCCGACCGAATCCTTCACCGTGCACCGGCTGCTGGGCGTGCGGCCCGAGGGCAGTGAAGCGGGCCCCGACGGCCCGTTTGTGCACCACGCCGGCCAGCGCCTGGCGCTGGACGTGCTGGTGGTCGACGAGGCCTCGATGCTCGACCTGGCACTGGCCACCCGGCTGCTGGAGGCCGTGCCCGACAGCGCCCGCATCGTGCTGCTGGGCGACAAGGACCAGCTGGCCGCGGTGGAATCGGGTGCGGTGTTCGCCGAGCTCAGCGCCGACCCGTCCTTGAGCGTGGCCTGCCGCGCCGACCTGGGCGCGCTGTGCGGGCTGGACCCGGCGCTGATCGAGCCGGCCGCGCCGGTGCAGGCCAGCGCGCTGGTCGACAGCGTGGTCTGGTTCAACCGCAACTTCCGCTTTGCCGCCGATTCGGGCATCGGCCGGCTGGCCGCCGACACCGTGGCCGGCCGGTCGGGCGCGGTGCTGGCCTGGCTGCGGGCCGGTGCCGATGATTCGGTGCGCTGGCTCGATGACAGCGGCCCGACGCTGCAGCCGGCCACCCTGGCCGCGATCAAGCAGGGCTTTGCCCAGTACATCGCCGCGCTGCAGCAAGGCTGGGCCGCTGCCGACGCAGCGGCGCGCCTGACGGCCGCTTTCGGCGCTTTCCGCGTGCTGTGCGCGGTGCAAGGCGGGCCACGTGGCGTGGCGGCGGTCAACGAAGCCGTCAGCAAAATGGTCAACGACGCCGTCAGCCAGGGCCTGCCCGGCTATCTGGCGGGCGCAACGGCAGGCGCAGCAGTGGGTATGGCGGCGGGCATGGCGGCGGGCGCAGCGGCGGGCATGGCGCCGCGCGATCCCCGCTCAGCCTGGTTCGCCGGCCGGCCGGTGATGGTGCTGCGCAACGACCCCGGC
>JAYVDE010000230.1:0-6108 GCA_043749575.1 Burkholderiaceae bacterium
CCCCCGACGCCAGCCGCGAATACGCCTGGTTCATCATCGCGCTGAGCCTGATCGCGGTGGTCTACATCGGCCTGGTGGCGCTGGTGCAGCAAGACATGAAGAAGCTGGTGGCCTATTCGTCGATCGCCCACATGGGTTTCGTCACGCTGGGTTTCTTCATCTTCAACGAACTGGGCGTGTCGGGCGGCCTGGTGCAGATGATCAGCCACGGCTTCATCTCCGCCGCCATGTTCCTGGCCATCGGCGTGCTCTATGACCGGGTGCACAGCCGCGAGATCGCCAGCTACGGCGGCGTGGTCAACACCATGCCCAAGTTTGCCGCCTTCGCGCTGTTCTTCACCATGGCCAACTGCGGCCTGCCGGGTACCGGCGGCTTTGTCGGTGAATGGATGGTGATTCTGGGCACCGTGTCGGTCAACTTCTGGCTGGCGGCCATCGCCGCCACCGCGCTGGTCTTCGGTGCCGCCTATTCGCTGTGGATGTACAAGCGGGTGTACTTCGGCGAGGTCACCAACCACCAGGTACGCGAGCTGACCGACCTCAACGCCCGCGAGTTCGGCATCCTGGCCGTGCTGGCCATTGCCACGCTGTGGATGGGGGTGTACCCCAAGCCCTTCACCGACGTGATGCATGTCTCGGTGACCGAGTTGCTCAAGCACGTGGCCCTGACGAAATTGCAGTGATGTCTGCCCCCACGCTCACTTCGTTCGCTGCCCTGATCGCTTCCCCAGTTGGGGGCGTCAGCCGCCTCGGGGCGGCCCGTCGGCGGCTGAGCCCAGGAACAAGAATATGAATCCAATGAACTGGCTGGTCGTCTACCCCGAAGCACTGTTGCTGGTGATGGCCTGCGTCGTCGCGCTGGTCGACCTGTTTGTCACCGATCCCAAGCGCCGCCCCACCTTCTGGCTGACCCAGCTGAGCTTGGTGGCGGTGGCCGCGCTGCACCTGGCCTATTACGACGGTGGCGCCACCGTCTACGGCATGCAGCGCATGCTGGTCAGCGACCCGATGGGTCACTTGCTGGCCTTCTTCGCCACCGTGGCGGTGATCATCACCGTGGCCTACGCCCAGCCCTACATCGCCAGCCGCGACATGCTCAAGGGTGAGTACTTCACGCTGTCGATGTTTGTGCTGCTGGGCATCAGCGTGATGTGCTCGGCCAACAACTTCCTGGTGGTCTACCTGGGGCTGGAGCTGATGAGCCTGTCGCTGTACGCACTGGTCGCGATGCGGCGCGACCACGGCATCAGCACCGAGGCGGCGATGAAGTACTTCGTGCTCGGCGCGCTGGCTTCGGGCTTTTTGCTGTACGGCTTGTCGATGATGTATGGCGCCACCCGTTCGCTCGACATCAACGAGGTCTTCAACGCCATCGGCACCGGCCGCATCAACCACACCGTGCTGACCTTTGGCGTGGTCTTCGTGGTCGCCGGCCTGGCCTTCAAGTTGGGCGTGGTGCCGTTCCACATGTGGGTGCCCGATGTCTACCAGGGCGCGCCCACGGCGGTCACGCTGCTGATCGGCGGCGCGCCCAAGCTGGCCGCATTCGCCATCACCGTGCGGCTGCTGGTCGAGGGCATGCTGGGCCTGGCGGTCGACTGGCAGCAGATGATGATCGTGCTGGCGGTGGCCTCACTGGCCATCGGCAACCTGGCGGCCATCGCGCAGACCAATCTGAAGCGCATGTTGGCCTACTCCACCCTCTCGCAGATGGGCTTCATGCTGCTGGCCATGACGGCCGGCGTGGTCAGCGGCAACACGCTGTCGGCGGGCAACGCCTACAGCTCGGCGATGTTCTACGTCGTGACCTATGTGCTCACCACGCTGGGCACCTTCGGCCTGATCATGTTCCTGTCGCGCGCGGGTTTCGAAAGTGAAGAGATCACCGACCTGGCCGGCCTGGGCAAACGTGCGCCCTGGCTGGCCGGCATCATGACGCTGTTCATGTTCTCGCTGGCGGGTGTGCCGCCGATGGTGGGCTTCTACGCCAAGCTGGCCATCCTGCAGGCCCTGGTCAGCACCAACCTGGTCGGCTACATCGTGCTGGCGGTGGTGGCGGTGCTGCTGTCGCTGATCGGCGCGTTCTATTACTTGCGGGTCGTCAAGGTGATGTACTTCGACGAAGCGGTCGACACCTCACGGCCGCTGCAGAG
This sequence comes from Burkholderiaceae bacterium, assembly GCA_043749575.1. GTDB lineage: Bacteria > Pseudomonadota > Gammaproteobacteria > Burkholderiales > Burkholderiaceae_C > Pseudaquabacterium. The sequence continues at coordinate 2,154 of JAYVDE010000230.1, forward strand.
CACCGGAATCAGCGCGTTGCTGGCGATCAACGGCGCCGCGGTGCTGGTGTTCGGGCTGCTGCCGGGTGGGCTGATGGCGGTTTGCCGCGACGCCATCGTGCGCGCGCTGGCCACCTGAGGCGCGGGCTGCTGCGCCGCATGTCGGGTTCTCCCCAGGGCTGGTTGGTCTTGCTGGTCGGCTTCATCGCCGCCAACCTGCCGTTCCTCACCGAGCGCCTGCTGCTGGTCGGCCCGCGTCGCGCGCCCAAGCCGCTGGGCTGGCGCTTGCTCGAGTTGCTGCTGCTGACCGGCCTGACCATCGCGCTGGGCATGGCGATCGAATCGCGCATCGGCCAGCGCGCGCCGCAGGGCTGGGAGTTCTACGCCGCGGCGCTCTGCCTGATGGTCACTTTCGCGTTTCCGGGTTTTGTCTGGCGCATCTTGCGTCGGCAAGCGCCAACGCCCCAAGCCGGCAGTGGCGTGTGAGTGACGACCGCCTGACCGAGCATTTGGTGGCTGGCGAGCAGGTCTGGCGCGGCCACTTTCTCGACGTGCGGCGCGACACCATCGTGCAGCCCGATGGCCACCGCGCCACGCGCGAATACATCGTGCACCCGGGCGCGGTGATGGTGGTGCCGCTGCTCGACGACGGCCGGCTGGTGATGGAACGCCAGTTCCGCTACCCGCTGGGCCGGGTGCTGCTGGAGTTTCCGGCCGGCAAGCTCGACGCGGGCGAGGCGGTGCAGGCCTGCGCCGAGCGTGAACTGGCCGAGGAAACCGGCTACCGCGCCGCTGAATGGGCGCGGGCCTGCCAGATCCACAACGCCTGCGCCTACAGCAACGAGGCCATCGAGATCTGGTTTGCGCGCGGCCTGGTGCCTGGCGAGCAAGCCCTGGACGCCGGGGAACTGCTCGAGGTCTGCCGGATGACCGAGACCGAGTTGGACGCCCTGGCCGGGCGCGGTGAACTGACCGACGTCAAGACGCTGATCGGCCTGCAATGGTTGCAGAAGTGGCGTGCCGGCCTGTGGCCACTCGACTGGGTGCCCTGCTTGCCGCGCTGAGCCACCGATAATGTCAACACGATGAAGGTGCTCAACCTGTGCTGCGGCAACGGACATGGCTTCGAAGGCTGGTTTGCTTCGGAGGACGACTTCCTGGGCCAGACCGAGCGCGGCGCCATTGAATGCCCGCTGTGCAGCGACCAGGCGATCACCCGGCTGCCCAGCGCACCGCGGCTCAACCTGTCGGGCGCGCGGCCCCCGGCCGCCGCCGCAAGCTCCGCGGCTGCAAGCTCCGCCGCCGCAAGTTCCGCGGCTGCGCCGGCCGCCGAACCGACTGCCGCCGACCTGCACGCGATGTGGCTCCGGACCGTGCAGCAGGTGCTGAAGAACACCGAGGACGTCGGTGAGCACTTCCCCGAAGTGGCCCGCCGCATCCACTACGGCGAGACCGCACAGCGCGGCATCCGCGGCCAGGCTAGCGCCGAAGAGCGCGCCGCGCTGGCCGACGAGGGCATCGAGGTGATGCCGCTGCCAATGCCCGCCGGCCTGAAAGGCCCGTCGCACTGAGCCCTTGGCCCGCGGCGGTGGTTGAGCTGAGCTGAGCTGAGCTGAGCTGAGCTGAGCTGAGGGGCGAGTTCAGACCACCCGGCCCGGGTTCAAGCGGCCTTGCGGGTCCAGCGCCTGCTTGATGCTGCGCATCAAGGCCAGCGCCACCGGTGACTTGCGGGTTTGCATCTCGTGCAGCTTGAGCGCGCCCACGCCGTGTTCGGCCGAGAACGAACCGCCAGCGGCCTGCACCGCGTCGTAGACGATGCGGTTGATGGTGGGCTCTTGCGCGGCCAGGAAGTTCGCCGCTTCAGCGCCCTCCGGACCTTGCACGTTGTAGTGCAGGTTGCCGTCGCCCAGGTGGCCAAAGTTGACCAGCCGCACGCCGGGGAGGGCGGCGCGCAGCGCGGCATCGGTGCGCGCGCAGAAATCAGCAATGGCCGACACCGGCAGCGCGATGTCGTGCTTGACGTTGAGGCCTTCCTCGCTCTGCGCCAGCGGGATCGCCTCGCGCAGCTGCCACAGCGTGGCCGATTGCGCCAGGCTCTCGGCGATGGCCGCGTCGGCGATCAGGCCCTGCTCGAGCGCGGCTTCCAGCAGGCCCTCGAAGCGGCTGCGGGCGGTGGCCTCGTCGTCGGCGTCGGCGTACTCCAGCAGCACCGTCCAGGGCGCCGGTGGCAGCGGCTGCATCAGTTGCGCGAAGTGGCGGCGCACGAGGCCCAGCGAGAACTCATTCATCACCTCGAAGCCGGTCAAGCCGGCGCCCAATCTGGCCTGCGCCAGCCCCAGCAGGGCCACGCACTGCGCCAGCGTGGTGGTGCTGGCCATCGCAGTCAGGCTGGCCGCGGGCTGCGGAAACAGCTTCAGCGTGGCCGCGGTGATGACGCCCAGCGTGCCCTCGCTGCCGATGAACAGGTCGCGCAGGTCGTAGCCGGTGTTGTCCTTGCGCAGGCCGGTCAGGCCGTCCCACAGCTCGCCCTGCGCGGTGACGACCTCCAGCCCCAGGCACAGCTCGCGCGCGTTGCCGTAGCGCAGCACCTGGGTGCCCCCGGCATTGGTGGCCAGGTTGCCACCGATGGTGCAACTGCCCTCGGCCGCCAGGCTCAGCGGAAACAGCAGGCCGGCGTCGGCCGCAGCTTGCTGCACCGCCTGCAGCACACAGCCGGCCTCGACCGTCATCGTCAGGTTGGCGCGGTCGATGCTGCGCACGCGGTTCAACCGCGTCAGGCTCAGCAGCACCTGGCCCCCGCTGTCATCGGGCACGCCGCCGCCCACCAGGCCGGTATTGCCGCCCTGCGGCACCAGCGACACGCCGTGCCGCGCGCAGGCCTGCACCACGGCGGCCACCTCGGTGGTGTTGGCCGGCCGCACGACGGCCAGCGCCTTGCCGTGCCAGCGGCGGCGCCAGTCGCGTTCGAAGGCGCTCAGGTCGCCCTCGGTCAGCACCTGGTTGGCGCCCAGCAACTGGCGCAGTTCGTCGATCAGACTGAGGGTCATGTGGCCGCCGGGGAGGGGTGTTTGAGGCGCCAACGCACATGCGCGGCGCAGGCGATGAAGAGCAGCGTGCACAGCGCCACCTCGGCCCAGGCCAGCGTCTCAACGAGCCCGGTGGCCGCGCCAGCGGGCAGGCCGGTGGCACGCACGATGCCTTCGGTGAAGTACAGCCAGACCAGCAGGCTGACCCAGCGGTAGGTGTAGAGCCGGTGCTTCAGCAGGCCGGCCAGCGGCCACACCAGCGGCACCACCTTGAAGGCCAGCCAGCGCCCGCCGGTGGGCGCCAGCCACAGCTCCCAGGCCAGGCCCAGGGCGATCAGGCCCAGCAGCGCGGCCACGGCGACCGCCCGTGTGGCGCGGATGAAGGCGTGGGGTGGCAGGGCGGCTTGCGGGCCCGGGTTCAGGGGCGGCAGGGGCGGTACTGGCGGTACGGGCGGTACGGGCGCTGGGTGCGCAGAAGGGGATCGCGGGCTCACCGCTGGCATCATAGACCGATGAGTTCAATCTTCTTGCCGACCCGGCGCCTACGGCGGCGGCTGGCCGGCCTGGCCCGTGCGCTGCGCGACTGGCCTTGGCTGGACACCTTGCGCACGCTGCGCCAGCGCTTCCGCGAGGACCACCTGGGCCTGACCGCCGGCAGCCTGACCTTCACCACGCTGATCAGCCTGGTGCCGCTGGTCACGGTGACGCTGGCGGTGTTCACCGCCTTCCCGATCTTCGCGCGCTTCCAGTCGTCGCTGCAGGACTACTTGCTGCAAAGCCTGGTGCCCGACAGCATCGCCCGGCCGGTGATGCGCGCATTGACCCAGTTTGCCGGCCAGGCCAGCAAGCTGGGCAGCGCCGGCCTGATCGTGCTGGGCCTCACCGCGCTGGCGCTGATGTTCACCATCGACCGCACGCTCAACGGCATCTGGCGGGTGCCCAAGCCGCGG
>JAYVDE010000231.1:0-6101 GCA_043749575.1 Burkholderiaceae bacterium
GGCTGTGCGACGTGCTGCGCTCGCAGGTCGACGATGTGCGCCGCTTCGAGCGCGAGATCCGCAAGATCGTGGTTGACCGCTGCGGCATGTCGCAAGAGCACTTCGTCAAGACCTTCCCGTCCAACATCCTGAACCTGCAGTGGGCCGAGAAGGAAGTGGCCGCCAACAAGCCCTACAGCGCGATCATGGGCCGCAACCTGCCGGCGATCCAGGAGATGCAGCAAAAGCTGATCGACCTGCAGAACCACGCCGTGGTGCCGCTGGACGACCTGAAGGACATCAACCGCAAGATGAACGCGGGCGAGAAGTCGAGCCGCGATGCCAAGAAAGAAATGATCGAAGCCAACTTGCGGCTGGTCATCTCGATCGCCAAGAAGTACACCAACCGCGGCCTGCAGTTTCTCGACCTGATTCAGGAGGGCAACATCGGCCTGATGAAAGCGGTCGACAAGTTCGAATACCGCCGCGGCTACAAGTTCTCGACCTACGCCACCTGGTGGATCCGCCAGGCGATCACCAGGAGCATCGCCGACCAGGCGCGCACAATCCGCATCCCGGTGCACATGATCGAGACGATCAACAAGATGAACCGGATCTCGCGGCAACATTTGCAAGAGTTTGGCTTCGAGCCCGACGCGCCGACGCTGGCCGAGAAGATGGAGATCCCCGAGGACAAGATCCGCAAGATCATTAAGATCGCGAAAGAGCCGATCTCGATGGAAACGCCGATCGGCGACGACGACGATTCGCACCTGGGCGACTTCATCGAGGACACCAACAACACCGCCCCGATCGAGGCGGCCATGCAGGCCGGCCTGCGCGATGTCGTCAAAGACATCCTCGACAGCCTGACGCCGCGCGAAGCCAAGGTGCTGCGCATGCGCTTCGGCATCGAGATGAGCACCGACCACACGCTGGAAGAAGTGGGCAAGCAGTTTGACGTCACACGCGAGCGCATCCGCCAGATTGAGGCCAAGGCGATCCGCAAGCTGAAGCACCCCAGCCGCTCGGACAAGCTGAGGACCTATCTGGACAATCTCTGATTGGTCAGATAGGTGCCACCGCAGGTGGCCGCGGCCGCGCAGCGGAAGCGTCTGAGCCTGCGCCGCAGGCACAAATTGCGCACCTATCTGGACAACCTGTAAAGCTTGGCCGGATGGGTGGCCCGCGCCAGCGGGCTGCCGCGCAGCGGCAACGCACTCTGCGGCGCAGCCACAAATTGCGCACGTATCTGGACAAGCTGTGTAACCGGCTGGCGCCGCGAGGCGCCCAGCCTGATTTGCGAGAGGCCTCCTTCGGGAGGCTTTTTTGTTGGCCGGGCCCGCAATGCTTGCCAGCCACCCGCCGCAGGAGCGTGAGAAATACACGCTTAAACTCAGCAGCATGACGCGTATTGCCGAGCGCACTGTTCTGTTTGCCGATCTCCGGGGTTCCACCGCCCTGTATGAGACGCTGGGCAATGCGGAAGCCACGTCGGTGGTCACCCACACCGTCACCTCGCTGGCCCGGGCCGTGCCCGCTTGCGGGGGCGAGGTGATCAAGACCCTGGGTGATGGCCTGATGGCGGTGTTCAACACACCGGCCGAAGGCTTCGCCTCGGCCCAGCAGATGCACGAAGCGCTGGAACTGCTGGTCACGCGCGGCCGCGAGCGTGGCGCCTCGGCCGGGCTGCGCGGCTTGCGCCTGCAGGTGGGCCTGGCCCGCGGCGAGGTGGTCGAGATGGCCGGCGACTGCTTCGGCGACGCCGTCAACGTGGCGGCCAGGCTGATCGACCATGCCGGCGACAACGAAACACTGGTCACCGCCGAGGTGCTGGTCGGTCTGGCGGATGAGCTGAAACCCCGCTTCCGCTCGCTCGATTGGATGCACCTGCGCGGGCGTGCCGAGTCGGTGCATGTGCATGTGCTGGGCGGGCGCCGGCTGCTCGACCTGCCGCCGACGCAATTCGGCGCGGTCGGCCACACGCTGGAACCCGAGGCCGTGCGGCTGCGCTGGCTGGACAGCCACGAGGTCTACGACGGCGAGCACATGCCGGTGGTGCTGGGCCGCAGTCCGCAGGCGCATTTCCGGGTCGACGACAGCCGGGTTTCTCGCTCGCACGCCCGGCTCGACTGGCATGGCGGCGTCTTCCAGCTCACTGACCTCAGCTACAACGGCACCTATGTGCGCTTCGGCAGCGCCGAGGAAGTGGTCAGCCTGCGTCGCGGCAGCTGCACGCTGCATGGCTCGGGCTCGATCGGCTTGGGCGGATCGCCCAGCGACCCCACCGCGCCGTGTGTGCGCTTCGAGTTGCTGTCGTTCGTCGACACGGTGCCGCACGGCACCTGAAATTCCGAGCCCCGATCCGATGGGCCAAGCTGCACCACTGCGGGTGCTGTACGTTGAGGACGACCGCGTCTGCGCGCTGCTGATGGCCCAGGCGATGGCGGCCGAGCCTGGCATCGACCTGGTCATCGCCGAAAACGGCGCCGAAGCGCTGGCCGCCGTGGCGGAGGGCTGGGTCCCTGATCTGCTGGTGCTCGACGCCCACCTGCCCGACACCAGCGGCCACGCGCTGCTGGCCCGGCTGCGTGCCCTGCCCGGCTTGTTGCAGGTGCCGGCCTGCATGTGCTCGGCCGACGACCTAGCCGAAGACCACCAACGCGCCGCCGACGCCGGCTTCGATCACTACTGGACCAAGCCGGTACCCGCCTCTTTGGTGCTGGCCTGCCTGCAAGCCCTGAAAGCCGCACGGCCCTGAGGCGCCGTGCCGTCGCAGGCCGATGCCCCGCGGCCGCGGCATCCCGGTGGCTTGCTCGACAATCCAGTGCCATGAGCTTTGCCCCCGCCCCCCCCTACCGTCACGGCAACGCCGAACGCACCGCCGTGCTGCTGGTCAACCTGGGCACACCGGCCGCCGCCACGCCCGCGGCGCTGCGCCGCTACCTGGCGCAGTTTCTCTGGGACCCGCGGGTGGTGGAGATCCCGCGCCCACTGTGGTGGCTGATCCTGCACGGCGTGATCCTGCGCACCCGGCCGGCCAAATCGGCGGCCAAGTACGCGTCGATCTGGACACCGCAAGGCTCGCCACTGCTGGCCTGGACCGAGCGCCAGGCCGAGTGCCTGCAAACCGAACTGCAGGCCCGCGGCCACGACGTGCTGGTGCGCCCGGCCATGCGCTATGGCGAGCCCGCCGTCGACCGCGTGCTAGGCGCGCTGCAGGCCGAAGGCGCCACCCGGCTGCTGGTGCTGCCGCTCTACCCGCAGTACGCCGCCGCCACCACCGCCAGCACCGTCGACGCGGTGGCCACCTGGGCCAAGCGCACCCGCCGCGTGCCCGAGCTGCGCTTCGTCAACCACTACCACGACGACCCCGGCTACATCGCCGCGCTGGCCGCCAGCGTGCGCGACCACTGGGCGCAACAACCCCGCGGCGACAAGCTGGTGATGAGCTTCCACGGCGTGCCGGCCCGCAGCCTGGCGCTGGGCGACCCCTACCACTGCGAGTGCCACAAGACCGCCCGGCTGCTGGCCGAGGCGCTGGAGCTGGGCCGCGACGACTACGTCGTCACCTTCCAGAGCCGACTCGGCCGCGCCAAGTGGCTGGAGCCCTACACCGAGCCCACGCTGAAGCGGCTGGCCGAGCAGGGCCTCAAGCGCGTCGACGCGATCTGCCCGGGCTTTGCCGCCGACAACCTGGAAACGCTGGAAGAGATCGCGATGGCGGCCAAGGAGGCCTTCCTGCATGCCGGCGGCGAGCAGTTCCGGTTCATCGATTGCCTGAACGACCGGCCCGACTGGATTGCCGCGCTGGCCGACCTGAGCCTGCGCCATCTGCAAGGCTGGCCGACCTGCGCCGCCGCCAGCCCGACGGCCCTGCAAACCCAGCGCGAGCGCGCCTTGGCGATGGGCGCGACCGACTGATCGGCGCTCAGCCGGTCAGCCGGTCAGCCGCTCCGTCGCCCGGCCGCTCTACCGCTCTACCGCTCTACCGCTCTACCGCGTGCTTGTGCTGCCCGGGCCCGCTGCGCCATCCCGCCCAGCAGCGCCAGACCGGCCAGCAGCATCGCCAAGCTGGCCGGCTCGGGCACCGGCGTGGCAGTGAAGCTGGCGCCATTGGCGGCGCTGAAGCTGAAGTTGCTGACGGTGTAGGCATCGGCCTGGGCGCTGAAGGTGGCACCCGCAAACGCCGCCGCTGCCAGATGGGCCATGCCACCGCCGGCCGTGCGCAACTGGAAGAAGGTGTCGACATCAAACAGCTGGTGGGCCTGGAAGTCATTGGGGTTGGTGCTGCCGAGAAAGCGGAACTCGACCTTCAAATGCGCCAGGTCCAGCGGTTGGCCGCCGCCGAAGATCACCCGGTCGGTGGCAAAGCCGCCGTGGCCATCACCCTGCACTTCCAAGATCATCCGGCTGCCGGCCTCAGCCGTAAAAGCCCCGGTGATCTCCATCGTGCCGGGTGAGTTGCCGGGCGCAAAAATGCCGAAGTTGGTGACATTGCCGGTGATCGTGCCGGTGCCGCCGAGAAAACCGTTGCTGCCGATGACGATGGTCTGCGCGGTCAGCGTGCTGTTGATCAACACCAGGGTGCCGGTGCCGCCGTCGATATCTCCGGAACCTACTTTCTGGCGCCCGACCCCGACCCAGTCGGCGGTGATGTTCGATGCTTCACTGGCGATCAAAGTGCCGTCGCTGCCGCTGAAGCGGCCGATCTGCAGCAGACCGCCTGCAGTATTTAATTGGCTGGCACCTCGCAAGCGCAGAAAGCCCGAACCCTCGCGGCCCACCGTCACGCCGCCGAGACCCGGCGCGGCCACCACGTCGATGCGCGAGCCGCCGCTCAGGGTCAGGCTGCCGTCACCGCCGGCATAGGCTGACGACCCGCCCAGTGACAGGCCGGCGCCGGAACTGCCGGGGTTGGACAGCGTCACGACGCTGGCGTTGCTCAGCGTGGCCACGCCGGTGCCACCGCCACTGCCGATGACCAGGTGGCCACCGGCCAGGATGCCCGACGTCTGCTGACCCGAAAAGCTCAAGCTCGCGCCGTCGACCTTGAGCACCCCGATGCCGCCGGAGCGCCCCACATTCATGCCGATGGCGCTGACCAGGCCCTGGTTGGACACCGTCAGCTGGCCGCTACTCTGCGGCCCGATGCCCACGCCGATAAAGCTGTCCTGCCCGGTCAGCTTGATTTCGGAGCCGGCACCGGTGACGGTGGCTATGCCACGCCCGCCCACGGCGGTGTCGTTGAGGCCACCAATGAAAAGGTTGGTGCTGCGCCGGTTGGTTGGCGTGGACACACCACCACCTTCGAGCAGCAGTTTTCCGCCACCGCTGATGTCGAGGTTGCCCGAGCCCTCCCGTCCCACCAGCACCGACGGGTTGGCGGTCTCGGCTGCCGTGCCCGGCGCCGACGAGCTGCTGCGGAACAGCACCACGCCAGCGCTCTGGATGTTCAGGGTGCCGGCTGAATTGGCATCGCGACCGATGCCCATGCCGGTGCTGTTGGTCGCACCCACGGTGGCCAGCACCTCGATGCGCCCGCCATTGCTGACGGTGACCGTGCCGTTGCCACCATTGCGACCGATTTCCATGTAGGCCGGGGCCGAGTTGGTGTTAGCCGCGGCCGTGGCCGTGCCGTCGATGCGCAGCAGCGTGCCGGCGCCATCCACCAGCAGGCTGGCCGTCCCGCCGTTGCGACCCACACCGGTGTAGAACATGCCGTCGGCCAGCGCGCCATCGCGCAGTTCGACGGCAGCTGTGCCAAACGACGACGTGCCGATGTTGAAGACGCCGGACTGGCCTGCAAAGTGCAAGCGCGAACCGGCGCCCGAGATCAGCATGTCGGTGCGCCCGCCACCAGAAGACAGGTTCAAGATCGTGTACTTGGCGCCATCGCCCTCCAGCCGCATCTCGCCGCCACCGGTGATGGCCAGCGTGGCCCAGGCGTTGCGGTGGGTGGCGGTGGACACGTTGGCGTACTGGCCGGGCTCCAGCGTGCCGCCCGTCACCCGCCACAACGAGCCGGCGCCGTTGATGGTGACGTCGGCAAAGCTGCGCTCATTGCCCTGCGGGCTGCTGCCGCCGGGCGCAAGGCCGAGGCCGATGTTGTCGGTGGTCAG
>JAYVDE010000232.1:0-6096 GCA_043749575.1 Burkholderiaceae bacterium
GGCTTCGCTCAGTTCAGGCTCTTGGCTTGGCTGATGGCGTCTGGCGCTTTGGCGTCGACGCGCCTGGAGTTTCCACGGACGCGGCCGCGCTCAATCAAAGCTCAGCCGCGTGGCCTCGATGCGCAGGCCGTCGCCCGACAAGCGCCCGCGAACCTCGACGCGACGGCCCACCACGGCGTTGGCCAGCGTGCCGTTGTCCAGCCGCAGGTCGCTGCGCGCCAGGCTCACGGTGACGCCGCGAACCGTGATCGTCCGCGCCGCCGCGTTGACGGCTTCGATGCTGCCGCTGATCTCAAAATCCTTGCCGCTGTCTTCGGCGTCGCTGCGGATGGCCACCTCGGTGGCGCGCAGCGTGCCGTTGCGCAGGTTGCCTTTCACCTCGACGCGCACCCCGTTGCCCAGGCTGCTGCGGCCGTTCGTGAAACTGGCGCCTCCGGCGTCGACGGCGCGCCCATTGACGCTGAAGCTGGCGACCGACGTGAAGGCCGTGATCAGGCCCTTGTAGCTGGCGCCATCGGCGTCGGGCAATGCCGCCAGCGCGGTGCCGAACGACAGCACGTTCCAGCGCCCCGGCGCCCCCGCGGTCGGCGCCAGCCGCAGCCGCAGGTAGGCTCCCACCGCCAGATCGGCCGGCACCGCGGTGGCGCTGGCGTAGCTGTAGACCGTCGCGCCACTGCCGATGCGTAAGGTGCGCGCCGCTGTGTCCAGCGCGCCCACCGGCCCGCGCAGCTGCGCCGCAGCGCCGGCGGACGCCGGGCCGACGCGCTTGGCGCGGTAGCGCGCGCTGCTGGTGTCATACACCGCGAAAACCTCTACCACCGCGCCCGGCACCAACGCGCCCAGCGACTCGGCGAACACGGTGCTAGCGTCCACAGTCACCACCTGGCCAAGCAGGCTGAAGCTTCCGGCTGCAGCGTCCACGGCCACGACGGGGCCACGCACTTCGCTGTCGACCCGGATGCGCGTGGCGGTGGCGCGCGTGCCGCTGCCGTCGGCCGCCTGCGGGCCCGCATCCACTTCCACCGTCATGCCCAGGCGCAGGTCGTCGCGGCTGCTGCGCACACCGTCGCCGTCTTCCACCGTGGCGCTGGTGTCGTCGAAACGCACGTCGTTGACGATGATCGAGCCAAAGCCGGTGATGGGCCCCGCAGCGAAGGAGCCCGTGCCCCCGGAACCGACGCCGCAGGCCACGGCCAGCAGGGTGGCCAGCAGCGCGGCCGCGGTGGCGCGCAGCAGGGGCAAGGGGGCAAGGCGGTGCGTCATGGCGGCTCCAGTCGGTCAGTGCGCTGAAAGTACAGGGTCAAGGTGCAGGATCGGGATGCAGGGTCGGGGTGCTGGCTCGAGTTGCAAGGTCAATCAGGCCGCGGCGTGCGGCGGGGCGCGCGGCGCGGCGGCGCAGGCGCCACCGGGGCGCTGGCCGCGGGCGGCTCCTCGTAGGTGTAGAGCCCCACGCGCAGGCGGCCCTGCGGCGCGGGTTGCAGCTGCTCGTCTTGCGCCACGCGCGCTTCCAGCGCCGGCACCAGCGCCGCCAGCAGCGCCTGCCACTGCGCGCGCACAGCAGGGCGGATGGACGCCATCGACGCGGCCGACAGCCCGTCGGCGAACAGCGCCTGCTCGAAGTGCGTGCGGTTGTCGAGCAGCACGTTGTCGACGGCGGCGCGCAGGTGGTCGCCGACGTTGTCGCCCAGAAAGCCCAGCATGCGCACGCGGTCGCCCTGCGGCACGAAGGCCTCGCGCGCCAGGGCCACGGTGTCGGCGGCTTCGTCCCAGACGGCCAGGCCCAGGCGCACCAGTTCGTCGAGCAAGCTGCGCGCATGCACGTCGCGGGTGACGCCTTGCACCAGGCTCTCGAAGCTGGGCGCCGGGCCCAGCCGGGCCAGCGCCACGGGCTGGCCTTCGGCATCGACATACGGCGCCTGGCTGCGCCAGTGCGTGAACACCTCGCTGGCCAGCGAGCGCGCGGCAGGGGCTTCGGCGGCGCCCGGCCCGGCCTGCATCAGCCGCGCCACCTCGCGCCGGTGGATGCCGGTGGCGGTGCTGATGCGGCTGGCCTTGCGGTGCGGCAGCAGGCCGGGGTGGGCCGCGTCGGCCGCGCCGACGAAGGCGCGCTTGAGCAGCTCGTCGACCTGTGCGTAGGGCACGCCCCGGGCCACGGCCAGCCGGGCCACCGACGTCAACAGCCCGGCCAGCGCATGTTGCAGCGCCCGGCTTTCGGCGTTGCTGTCGGCGGGGCCGGGCGATGGAGGAGGCTCGGGCGTGGTGCTCATGCGGCGGTGCGGCCGCCCACCGGAGCGGCGGCTGGCCGTGCGGCGCCGGCGCGGCGCCGCACGGTAGCGGGTTCAGCGCTGGAACTCAATGCGCTGGGCTTCCAGGCGGGTTCGGTCGGCCGACAGCACGCCGTAGACCTCGACCTTCTTACCGGCAGCCAGATCGGCGATGGTGCCGTCTTTGAAGCTCACGTTGCCGGCGTAACTCACGGTCACGGTGCGCAGCACCAGGGTCTTGGCGGCCGCATCGACGCTGGTGATCGCGCCGTGCAGTTCCAGCGGCCGCATGCCGCCCTCGCGGCGCTCCTCGACTTCGACCTTGGTGGCGACCAGCACACCGGCGGTCACGCTGCCGGTGACTTCGACGCGAGCACCCAAGGCGATGCCGGTGCTGCCGTCGGGGAAGCTGGCGTTGCGGGCGTCGACCTTCAGGCCGTTCAACTCGAAGGCCGCCGCCGACGTGAAGGCCGTGATGGCGCCTTCGACGTGCGCGTCGGGCACGCTGCCTTCGGGCAGGCGCAGGCCACCGTTCAGCTTGGTGGCCACCCAGGCGCCAGCCACCTGCGCGGTGGTCAGGCGCACGCGCACCAGCAGGCCGTTGGCCAGGTTGGGCGGCACGTCGGCGGCGGCCAGGCCGGCGTAGGACACGACTTCGGTGCCGATCTTGAAGGTCTTGGCCGTGGTGTCCAGCGCGGTCACCACACCGCGCAGGCGGTAGAAGATGGCGCCCACCTTGGGCTCGATGCGCGTGGCCGTGATCTTGCCGGTGGCCTGGTCGAGGATGCCGTGCACCTCGACCACGCTGCCGGCGGTCAAGGCCGAAAGCCCACCCACCAGCGTGCTGTCGAACACTGTGTTGCTGTTGACGACGACGGTCTGGCCCAGCACCGTGACCGTCGAAGCCGCGGTGTTCACCACCCCCACCGGGCCGATGGTGTCGCTGCCGAAGCGCACGCGCTCGGCCACGGCCATGCCGGTGGCGGCGTCCAGCTTGCCGGCGTTGATCTGCACCTGCATGCCCAGCTTCAGGTCGGTGGAGGCCTTGGGCGCGTCGTCCTCGTCGAGGACGCGGGCCTTGCTTTCGTCGTAGCGCACGCCACCCACCACCACCGAGCCGAAGCCGTTGATGGTGCCCAGGGTGTAGCCACTGGCGCTCGCCGTGGTGCCAGTGGGCGGGGCGGCGGCGGTGCCGGCGTCGCCGCCGCCACCGCAGGCGGCCAGCGTGGCGGCGGAGATCACCGCCAGGGTCAGCGCGGCGCGCCAAGCGCGCACGGGGGAAAGGCTCGGGTGGTGGATCATGGGGGTCTCCAATCAGGTCGGTCGGGTGGCGCGGGGTGATCGCACAGCGCCGGCTGTGTCTGCCCCAGGCACCGCCGAAGTATAAATGGCTATTTCTGCCATTTATATAACCAGATGTTTCAGCTGTGAAGCCCGCCACGAGCGCCGGCACAGATTTTCAGCGCCCACCCCGCCATGCCGCCCCGCCGCCGGATTGCCCACCTCGACATGGACGCCTTCTACGCGTCGGTGGAACTGCTGCGATACCCCGAGCTGAGCGGCCAGGCGGTGGTCATCGGCGGCGGGCGGCGCCACCAGCCGGCGCGGGGGTGGCCGCCGGCCGGGGGGCGGTTCGACTGATGTCCATGGGGTGCTTCTGTGGGTGGCGGGCCTCGTGCCACGCTGCTGCGCCGACTTGCGTGGATTCAGTGCAGCGAAGGCGACCATCCGATTGCGGCTACCAATCCAAAGCGCCGGCCATGATTACTGGGCGGCAGTGGGCTGCGTGGCGGCAGCGGCAATCCTGTCAGTCCTCCATCAGCCGACAAGGCCCGAAGTCGGGATGGTCGGAAGACCGACTGCAGCCGCTTCGGCAACGCCAGCGTTGAATGCATGCTGAAAGCTCGGCACCGTCTTCTCAGGGTCATGGCCCAAGCCGCGCACCACGCAGACGCCATCCACACCGCAAGAGGCCGCGAGCCGAACCTGTTCGGCCGACAGGATGCCGCCGATGGCCACCACGGGTGCACCGGCCATGCGCTGCCACCATCGCAGATCGGCCAGACCTTGCACACGCCAGGGCATGGCCTTCGTCAGGGTCGGCCAGACAGGGCCGCAGGCGATGTAGCGCGGCGCCAGGCTGCGCGCACGGCACAGCTCCCACAGGCTGTGCGACCTGATGCCCAGCGCCAGTCCACTCGCGGCCGGTGCCTCGCGGCCTTGGGAGCCTAGCCGCCCGGGAAGGGGGTGGCATGGGCAGCGTAAGTTTCAGCCGCCAATGCTGGCCGAACGATTTGATGGCGACCGCAGCTTGACGAAACGACTATCTCTTCCAGAAGGCCTCTACCGCCTTCATGCGACGTCGCTTCTCCGTGGTGACATAGACCGTCGTCGTTGCGAGAGACGCATGCCCCAGGTTCTGCTGAGCGATCTCGATCGGCATGCCGCCGGCGATCGCGTGACTTGCGTGCGAGTGCCGCATCCAGTGCGTGCTGGCCTTCGCGAACCGCTCTGCCCCCTTCGCATCGCCCCGCCCCTGCAGCTCGCTTGCGCAGTCCGCAAAAAACGCCTTGATCTGGTCATAAAACGTCGTCCCAGCGATGCCCTGCCGAGGGTCGTGGGCTTGCCCCCCGTTCAGCCCCGGCGCGCGGTCGGCGGCATCGCTCGCCTTGCCCAGCAGGACCGCCCCCTGGTTGCCGATGTCCTCCGGGTCCGCATCCAGCCCGCGCGAAACCAGGTATCTGGCCAGTTCGCCCACCACTTCGGCAGGCAGCGGCACCTCGCGCTCCTTCTGCCCCTTGCCGATCACCCGCAGCAACCAGCCTTCCATCGGCTCGTCGTCAACCGCGTCGGCCGGGTACTCCACCCACTGCATATCGTCGACGGTGGCCGCCACCACCTCCGACAACCGCAGCCCTGTCGCGTAAAGCAGGTGCACGCCGAAAGTCAGCCGCCGGTTCGCCGAGGTCGCTGGCAGCATCTTCAGCTGCGCCTCGATGAACTGCCACTGCGCCAAGCTGAAACTTCTTCCCGCGTTCACCTTCGGCCCGGAAGTCCGCGGCACGCCGACCGCCGACCACGGGTTGCCCATCAGGTAGTTCTGGTCGACGAGGAAGCCGTAGAGGTTCTTCAAGATCGTCACAGCGTGGCGCTGCGCCGACGCTGACAGCGGCCCCTCGAACGGCCGCCAAAGTGGCGACCAGCGTTCGCGGCCGCGGTCGCCACACCACCGGCTGCGCGGCTGAGGATCAGCCAGAAAATCCCGGTACTCGATGCAGTCCTCGTTGCTCATCGAGGACAGGGCCTTGCCCATGTGCGTGATGGCCCAGAGCAGGAAGCGCTCGGCCTCCTTGCGGTAAGCGCGCTGGGTGTTTGAGAGCGCCTGCAGCCAGTCCATGCCCTGTTCCACACCGGTGTCGCGCTGGCGCCGACGGGCCTTGAGGTGCGCCTTCTGATCCGGGGTGAGGCTGTGCTTGGAGCGCAGCCAAGCGAGGATGGCCTGGTAGTCGTTGGTGGCCTTCAGCAGGCACTGCGCCTGCGGGCGGCGGTACAGGCCGCGGGTGCCGTCCAGTTCGGCCGGCACGATGAACTTCTCCAACGGGCGGATGTCGGTCGCCGGCAGGACCACGGCCTGCAGCTCGTGCGCGTAGAGCTTGCTGCGCGGCATCGCCACATGGCGGCCGAGCTGCAGCGCGATGCTGGCCTGGTGCGTGTTTGCCACGTCCTGCAGCCAGTCGACGATGCGCAGGGCCTTGCCCTCCCCCATCGCCTTGATGCCGGCGTGCCACCGCCGGCCGACACCGTTGATGCGCTCGACCAGCTGGGCGAGCGT
>JAYVDE010000233.1:0-15280 GCA_043749575.1 Burkholderiaceae bacterium
GATCGAGTCGAAACCCAGGAAGGGCGACAGCGTCACCGCATCGGCCTGGTAGCGCTCGAAGGCCTCCAGTGCATACAGCGCGGCAGTGCTGCCGATGTCGCCGCGCTTGGCGTCCAGGATCACCGGCACCGCCGGCGCCACCCGTTTGATGTGGCCGATCAATCGTTCGAGCTGGTCTTCGGCGCGGTGGGCGGCAAAGTAGGCGATCTGCGGCTTGAAGGCGCACACCAGGTCGTGGGTGGCGTCGACGATGGCCGCGCAGAAATCGAAGATCCGGCTGGCGTCGCCGCGCCAGGCGCCGGGAAACCTGGCCGGCTCGGGGTCGAGGCCGACACACAGCATCGAATCGGCGCGCCGCTCGGCGGCTTGCAGTTGGTCGGTGAAGGTCATCGCGGCCCTTGAAGGATCAGACGGGTGCAGACGGGGTCCGGCCGGCTCACACTCCGCGCGCCAGCGTCGCCGCCAGCCCGGTGTAGCTGGCTGGCGTCATCGCCAGCAGCCGGGCCTTGTCGGCCTCGGGCAAGGCCAGCTTGGCGACAAAACCCAGCATCAGATCGCGGGTCATCGGCTGGCCGCGGCTGAAGGCCTTCAGCTGCTCATACGGCTCGGGCAGCCCATGGCGGCGCATGACAGTCTGCACCGCCTCGGCCATCACTTCCCAGGCGCTGTCCAGGTCGGCGGCCAGTGCGGCCTCGTTGGTCTCCAGCTTGTCCAGGCCGCGGGCCAGCGAATCGAGCCCCAGCAGCGCATAGCCCAGCGCCACGCCCATGTTGCGCAGCACGGTGCTGTCGGTCAGGTCGCGCTGCCAGCGGCTGACCGGCAGCTTCTGGCTCAGGTGGCTGAGCAGCGCGCTGGCCAGGCCGAAATTGCCCTCGGCGTTTTCGAAGTCGATCGGGTTGACTTTGTGCGGCATGGTCGAGCTGCCGACCTCGCCGGGCTTCAAGCGCTGCTTGAAGTAGCCCAGGCTGACATAGCCCCAGACATCGCGGCTCCAGTCGATCAGGATGGTGTTGCTGCGCGTCACCGCGTCGAACAGCTCGGCCATGTAGTCGTGCGGCTCGATCTGGATGGTGTACGGGTTCAGCACCAGGCCCAGGCGGTCTTCGACCACCCGCCGGGCGAAGGCCGGCCAGTCGTAGTCGGGGTAGGCCGCCAGGTGGGCGTTGTAGTTGCCGACTGCGCCGTTCATCTTGGCCAGCAGCCTGACGCCGGCGATACGCGCGCGGGCGGTGACCAAGCGGGCGACCACGTTGGCCACTTCCTTGCCCACCGTGGTGGGGCTGGCGGTCTGGCCGTGGGTGCGGCTGAGCATAGACAGGTCGGCCATCGCCACCGCCATGCTGCGCAGCTTGTGGATGACACGATCCAGCGCCGGCAGCAGCACCTGCTCGCGCGCGGCCTGCAGCATCAGCGCGTGGCTGGTGTTGTTGATGTCCTCGCTGGTGCAGGCGAAGTGCACGAACTCAGCGGGGGCCTCCAGGTCGGCATGGCCCTTGAAGCGCGCTTTCAACCAGTATTCAACCGCCTTGACGTCGTGGTTGGTGGTGCGCTCGATGTCCTTGATGGCCTGGGCGTCGGCCTCGCTGAAGGCCTGCACCAATGTGCGCAAGCTGGCGCGGCTGGCCTCGGCGAGTGGGGCGAACTCGGTGAAACCGGCGTCGGACAGCGCGATGAACCATTCCACCTCGACCTGCACGCGGCGCTGCATCAGGCCAAATTCGCTCATCAGCGGGCGCAGCGCGGCCAGCCGGTCGGCGTAGCGGCCGTCCAGCGGCGAGAGGGCGGTGAGGGGGGTGGTGACAGGCAAGTTCATGGCGGTTCGCGCGGGCAGCGCGCTGGGGCGGCGGTCAGTAGGCAATTGTAGAAGTGCCGTGTTCGCCTAAAGAAGCCGGCGAACCGCCGCCAGCCGAGGCCCGAATTGGCGAGAATCAAGCCCGCTGAGACCAGCAAGAGCTGTATATTTATACATACCTCAGCGCGTGAAGGCACCCGATGACGCGACAAAAATCTACCAAAAACGCACCAAGGCCGCTCGGCATTGACCTATTTGCCGGCGCGGGCGGCTTGTCGTTGGGCTTTGAGCAGGCCGGTTTTGACGTGGTCGCGGCGGTCGAGATCGACCCGATCCACTGCGCGACGCACGAGTTCAACTTCCCGCAATCGAAGGCCATTTGCGCCAGCGTCGTCGATCTGACCGGTGACTCCATTCGCCATCGCGCGGGTTTGGGCCAGGTTGATATCGATGTCGTGTTTGGCGGCGCGCCATGCCAAGGCTTTTCGCTGATCGGCAAACGCGCGCTGGCCGACCCGCGCAATCAACTCGTCTTCCACTATGTGCGGCTGGTTCAGGAGCTTCGGCCGAAGTACTGTGTGTTCGAGAACGTCAAAGGGCTCACGCTTGGCAAGCATGCCCAGTTCCTGAGTGAACTGATTGCCGCGCTTGAAGACGCCGGCTATTCGGTGCTGCAGCCCTACCGGGTCTTGAACGCCGCCGACTTCGGCGTACCGCAAGATCGGCATCGCTTGTTCTTGATCGCTGCGCGGTCCGATGCCGTGCTGCCCGACTACCCGCAGGCCACGCCTGAGCGCGTCACTGCCGGCGAGGCCATTGCCGACCTGCCTGACGCAGACTCGTTCGCCGCGTTGAGCCGCAGCGATGCGGTGCTCACGCGGTGGGTCACCCAGGCGGTTTATGCAAAGCGGCTGCGCGGGCTGGTGGCCGACGAGGCCGACTATAGCCACCCCCGCAAGTTCGATCCGCACCTGCTGACGTCGAGTGCCCGCACCGAGCACACCGAACGCTCCAAACAACGCTTCATCGACACCGAGCCGGGCAAGACCGAACCCGTCAGCCGGTTTCGCAAGCTGCCGTTGGATGGCCGCTGCAACACACTGCGGGCCGGCACCGACAGCGCCCGGGGCGCCTTCACATCACCCCGCCCGATTCACCCCTTGCACGCCCGCGTCATCACGGTGAGAGAAGCCGCACGGCTGCATTCCTATCCTGATTGGTTTCGCTTTCACACCACCAAATGGCACGGTTTTCGACAGATCGGCAACAGCGTGCCGCCGCTGCTTGGCCGCGCGGTGGCATCTGAGATTGCTCGGGCGCTTGGCATTCAGCCGGTTCGGCCGACTGAAGTCATTGAGTTGGGGCTGCCCTCGCTGCTGACGTGTGACATGCGCCAGGCCGCAAGCTACTTTGAGGTGGCGCGCGATGTGATCGCCCAGCGCCTGCGCAAGCCGACCGCTGTCGGCGATCTGATCGACACCGATGAAGTGCTCTATGCCGCATAGCCCGCGGGCCAACAACAAATCTGCCAGCAAGGGCCTTGTGCCCAATCGCTACCAAGCGATCATTGCGTTGATCTTTGGCGCGCGTTACCAACCCGGCCTGATGGCGTTCGAGTTCAGCCGGGACGACATCGTGGCCGCGGCCGAGTCGATGGCTGTGGCTCTGCCGAAGAACATCGGCGACATCGTGTATTCGGTTCGCTACCGGACCGAGTTGCCGCAGTCTGTCCGCGAAACGGCAGCAGCAGGTCGCGAATGGATCATTGAAGGCGCCGGGCGAGGGCACTACCGGTTCAGGCAAGTCGCATTGAACCGAATCGTGCCGCGCGCAGATTTGGTTGTCATCAAGATTCCCGATGCGACGCCGGAGATCATCGCCGCCTATGCACTCGGCGACGAACAAGCGTTGCTGGCAAAGGTTCGATACAACCGCTTGGTTGACGTCTTTCTCGGCATCACGAGCTACTCGCTGCAAAACCACTTGCGCACGACGGTGGCGGGCGTCGGCCAGATCGAGATCGATGAGATCTATGTCGGCGTAGATCGTCACGGGCGCCAGTTTGTGGTTCCGGTCCAGGCCAAGGGTGGCGGCGATCAGCACGGTGTGGTGCAAACCCAGCAGGACACGGCGTGCTGCGCTGAAAAGTTTCCCAGCTTGCTTTGCAGGCCGGTCTCGGCGCAATTCATGGCGGGCGGGCGCATCGCCATGTTCGAGTTGGCGCTCGAGCAAGGCGAGGTGAAGGTGGTCTCCGAGCGGCACTACGAACTGGTGAGCGCGGCCCAAATCAGCGTGACTGATCTGCGCGCCTACAGCCAACGCGCCACCGACTGAGCACGCACCCGAGCCCGCGCCCGAGCGCGCACCCGAACCCGAACCCGAACCCGCGCCAGAGCCTGTGGCGCCGACTGTGCGGGGCGGCCTGGTGGCCGGCAACGCGGATGTCGCCAGCAAGCACCGGGTTTGCCTTGCTTGCGATGGCCGCAAGCAGGGCAGACCCGGTTGCACGGGCGGAACGGCTCTTGCTTAATGCCGCACAGCAATCAAACCGTTCTCCAGGAGATGCCCATGTCAGTTTCCCGTCGCCATGTCTTGTGTGCCACGCTGGTCAGCGCATCGCTCGCCGGCTTTGGCGCCAGCGCCTTGGCCCAAACCAAACTGAAGGTCGCCGCCATCTACACCGTGCCGGTTGAGCAGCAGTGGGTCAGCCGGATCGACAAGGCGCTGAAAGCCGCGGTGGCGCGCGGCGAGATCGAGTACGTGTTCAGCGAAAACGTGGCCAACGCCGACTACGAGCGCGTGATGCGCCAGTACGCCGAGAAAGGCCACACGCTGATCGTCGGCGAGGCCTTTGCGGTCGAAGGCGCGGCCCGCAAGGTGGCCAAGGACTACCCCAAGACCAGCTTCCTGCTGGGCAGCTCGGGCAAGCCCCAAGAGCCCAACTTGGCGGTCTTCGACAACTACATCCAGGAACCGGCCTACCTCAGCGGCATGATCGCCGGGGGCATGAGCAAGTCCAACAAGATCGGCCTGGTCGGCGGCTACCCGATCCCCGAGGTGAACCGGCTGATGAACGCCTTCATCGCCGGCGCCAAGGAGACCAACCCCAAGGCCGAGTTCAGCATCAGCTTCATCAACAGCTGGTTCGACCCGCCCAAGGCCAAGGAAGCCGCTTTCGCGATGATCGACAAGGGCGCCGACGTGCTCTATGCCGAGCGATTCGGCGTCAGCGACGCGGCCAAGGAGCGCAAGGTGCTGGCCATCGGCAACGTGATCAACACCCAGAAAGACTACCCCGACACCGTGGTCGCCTCGGCGCTGTGGCACATGGAGCCCAGCATCGACAAGGCGATCAGCGCGGTGAAGGCGGGCAGCTTCAAGGCCGAGGACTACGGCCACCTCAGCCAGATGAAGGCCAAGGGCAGCGAGTTGGCGCCGCTGGGCAGCTTTGAGAAAAAAGTGCCGGCCGCCTTGGTGGCCAAGGTGATGGCCAGGCAGAAGGCGATCCTGGACGGCAGCTTTGTCGTCAAGGTCGACGACGTTCAGCCCAAGGCGAAGTGAGGGGCGCGGATGATGGGCGTGTTTGACAGGCGCGGATGCCGCCTGATCCGATGAGCCCGCCCGCCGGCGGCGCGGTGCCGCTGCTGCAGTTGCGCAGCATCACCAAGCGCTTCGGCGCGCTGCTGGCCAATGACGCCATTTCGCTCGACCTGCACGCCGGCGAGGTGTTGGCGCTGCTGGGTGAAAACGGCGCCGGCAAGAGCACGCTGGTGTCGATCTTGTTCGGCCACTACCTGGCCGACGCGGGCAGCATCCTGGTCGATGGCGCCCCATTGCCGCCTGGCAACCCGGCCGCCGCACTGGCCGCAGGCATCGGCATGGTGCATCAGCACTTCACGCTGGCCGACAACCTGAGCGTGCTCGACAACGTGCTGTTGGGCACCGAGCCGCTGTGGCAGCCGTTCTCGCGCCGCAGGGCAGCGCGGGCGGCGCTGCTGGCCACCGCGCAGCGCTTCGGCCTGCAAGTGCAGCCCGACGCCCGCATCGCCGACCTGTCGGTGGGCGAGCGCCAGCGGGTCGAGATCCTCAAGGCGCTGCTGCCCTTTGGCAAGAAGACTGGCGCCCGCATCCTGATCCTGGACGAACCCACCGCGGTGCTGACGCCGCAGGAGAGCGAGTCGCTGTTCGGCACACTGGGCCAGCTGGTGGCGCAGGGTCTGGCGGTCATCTTCATCAGCCACAAGCTCGACGAAGTGCTGCGGGTCAGCCACCGGATCGCCGTGCTGCGCGGTGGTCAACTGGTCGAGCAGATCGCCGCCGCCGGTGCCAGCAAGGCGCAGCTGGCGCAGGCCATGGTCGGCCGCGCGGTTGAGCGGGTGACGCGCACGCCACGCCCGTCGCAAACTGCGCAAACATCCCAAACATCCCAAACGTTGCAAACGACGGACGCGGCGCACGCGGCGCCCGCCGTGCTGCCACCGCCGGTGTGTGCGCTGAAGCAGGTCACCGTGCGCGGCCACGGCGCCTGGCCGCAACTCGACGGCGTGAGCCTGGAGCTGCGGCCCGGCGAGGTGGTGGCGGTGGCCGGTGTGGCTGGCAATGGCCAGCACAGCCTGGCCGACCTGCTGCACGGCCTGGTCGCCGCCGATGCCGGCACGGTGACGGTGGCCGGCCGCAGGCTGCCGGCCCGGCCGGCCGCCTGGGTGGCGGCGGGGGTGGCGCGCATCCCCGAAGACCGCCACGCGGTGGGCGTGGTCGGCGACCTGCCGCTGTGGCAGAACGCGGTGCTCGAACGCTACGCCAGCCCGGCCTTCGCCCGCTGGGGCGTCATCCGGCGCGGCGCCGCGATGGCCCACGCCCAAGCCCTGGTGACCCGCTTCGATGTGCGCGGCACCGAGGGCGCTGGCCTGCAGACCCGCACCCGCGGGCTGTCGGGCGGCAACATGCAGAAGCTCATTCTTGGCCGGGCCCTGGCAGGTGACCCCGACGCCAGCGGCGCGCCGCCGCTGATCGTCGCCAACCAGCCGACCTGGGGCCTGGACATCGGCGCGGTGGCCTATGTGCACCGCCAGTTGCTCGACGCCTGCGCTGCCGGCGCCGCGCTGCTGCTGATCAGCGAAGACCTGGACGAGATCTTTGCCTTGGCCGACCGCATCGCGGTGATGCACCACGGCCGGCTGAGCGCGGCTCGGCCAGCCGCCGATTGGACGCTGTCCGCCATCGGCCTGGCGATGGCCGGCGTCGCCGACGCCACGGCGCTGGTCGCCGCCACCCCCCACGCCACTCCGGCGCCCCGTCATGCAGCTTGAGCGCCGCCCCCAAACCTCGCGCCGCATGTTGCTGGCCGCGCCCATCGGGGCGGTGCTGGCCACGCTGGTCATCAGCTCGCTGCTGGTGGCCTGGGCCGGCGCACCGGTGGGCCGGGCCTATGCGCTGCTGCTCGAAGGCGGTTTCGGTTCGCGCTTTGCCTGGACCGAGACGCTGACCCGCGCCACGCCGCTGATCCTGACCGGCCTGGCCGCCGCGGTGGCCTTCAAGGCGCGGCTCTACAACATCGGCGGCGAGGGCCAGCTCTATGCCGGTGCGATGGCCGCCGTGGCCGTGGGCGGGCTGCACGGCGGCAGCGGTTTTGCGCTGTCGCCCTGGCTGCTGTTCCCGCTGATGATGGCCGCCGCCGCGCTGGCCGGCGCGCTGCTGCTGCTGGGCCCGGCGCTGCTGAAAAGCCGGCTCGGCGTCGACGAGGTCGTCACCACGCTGCTGCTGAACTTCATCGTGCTGCTGGGCGTGTCGGCGCTGCTCGACGGCGTGATGAAGGACGCCAGCGCGATGGGCTGGCCGCAGAGCGTGGCGATCGCCGACAAGCTGCAACTGGCCAAGC
The DNA here is from genome assembly GCA_043749575.1 of Burkholderiaceae bacterium. GTDB lineage: Bacteria > Pseudomonadota > Gammaproteobacteria > Burkholderiales > Burkholderiaceae_C > Pseudaquabacterium. Next base: position 7,671 of record JAYVDE010000233.1, read on the forward strand.
TGGTCGAGCGCAGCCGCGTGCACAGCGGCCTGCTGTGGGCGCTGCTGCTGGCGGGCGCGCTTTGGGCGCTGCTGGGCAAGACGACGCTGGGTTTCGAGATCCGCGCGGTCGGCGCCAACGCCCGCGCGGCGGCCTTTGCCGGCATGCCGGTGAACCGGGTGATGGTCCAGGTGGCGCTGCTGTCGGGCGCGCTGGCCGGGCTGGCCGGCGCCATCGAGGTGGCCAGCCGCGCCGGCTACGTCACGCTCGACATGTCACCCGGCTACGGCAGCAGCGGCGTCGTCATCGCCATGCTGGCCGCGCTGAACCCGCTGGGCGTGGTGGCCGCCGCCATCTTCGTGGCCGGCATCCTGGTCGGTGCCGACAGCATGAGCCGCGCGGTGGCCGTGCCCACCTACATCGCCGACGTGATCGTCGCGGTCAGCCTGATCACGATGCTGATCGCCACGCTGGTCACGCAGTACCGCATCGTCTGGTTCGAGCGCCGCAGCGCTGCGTCTGGCACCGGCGGAGGTACCACGTCTGGCACCGGCGAAGGCACCGCCTGATGGCCGAGGTGCTGGACCTGCTGCTGGCCGCGCACTTCTGGGTGGCCGTGCTGCGCATCGCCACGCCGCTGATCCTGGGCACCTTGGGCGTGCTGCTGTGCGAGCGCGCGGGGGTCTTGAACCTGGGCATCGAGGGCATCATGGTGGCAGGGGCCTTCACCGGTTGGCTGGCGGCCTACCACGGTGCCGGCCTGTGGGGCGGGGTGCTGGCCGCGCTGGCTTCCGGCGCCGTGCTGGGCGCGCTGCATGCGTTGCTGACCGTCACGCTGACGCTGTCGCAGCATGTCTCGGGCCTGGGCATCACGATGCTGGCCACCAGCTTGGCCAGTTTTGCCTACCGGGTGAGCTTTCCCAAGGTCGACAGCCCGCCGACGATCCAGCCCTTTGCCGCGATGGACTGGCTGCCGCTGCCGGTGCTGGGCGCGCAAACCCCGCTGACGCTGCTGGCCCTGGGGCTGGTGCCAGCGCTGGCCTGGGCGCTGAACCGCACGCCGCTGGGCCTGGCCGTGCGGATGGTGGGCGAAAACCCCGCCGCGGCCGAGGGCCAGGGGCTGGATGTGCTGCGGCTGCGCGCCGGCGCGGTGATCGCCGGGTCGGCGCTGATGGGGCTGGCGGGGGGCTTCCTGACGCTGTCGGCCTTCAACGCGTTTTACTTCAACATGGTCAACGGCCGCGGCTGGGTCTGCGTGGCGCTGGTGGTGTTTGCGTCCTGGCGGCCAGCCAAGGCCTTGCTGGGGGCGCTGCTGTTCGCATTTTTCGACGCGCTGCAACTGCGCCTGCAGCAGGCCGGCGCGGCGGGGGCCGACGGCGCCGCGCTGTTCGGCATTGCCCTGCCCTACCAGTTGTACCTGGCGCTGCCCTACCTGATGGCCATCGTCGCGCTGGTGCTGGTGGCGCGGCGGGCGGCCTATCCACAGGCGCTGATGAAGCCCTACCGCAAGGGCGAGCGCTAGCGACCGCCGGCCCTGGACGGCCAGACTCTCGCCATGACCGGGCACGTCGGGCGGCGGCAGGCGCACTGCCTCAGCGCTGCCGTACAACTGTGGGACCATCCGGGTTGACCCCAAGACGCCGATGAGTCCCCATCCGACCTTTTTCCCCCGCCAGACGGTCGATGCCGGCACCAACCGCTGGGACTGGGCATTGCTGCCGCTGGTGCTGGGCGTGCTGGTGTTGCTGGGTTACGGTGCGTCGCAGATGGCCAGGCCGTACCACTTGGGCGATCTGCTGCCGCTGACGCTGGACCCCCACGCGCTGCCGTATTACCTGCTGCGCACGCTGTTGCGCATGTTCGCCGCGCTGGCCGCGTCACTGGTGTTTGCTGCGGTGTTTGCGGTGCTGGCGGCCAAATACCGGGCGGCCGAGCGGGTATTGGTGCCGCTGCTCGACATCTTGCAATCGATCCCGATCCTCGGCTTTTTGTCGATCACCGTAACCGGCTTCATCGCGCTGTTTCCGGGCAGCCTGGTGGGGGTGGAATGCGCGGCGATCTTTGCCATCTTCACCTCGCAGGCCTGGAACATGGCCTTCAGCCTGTACCAGTCGCTGCGCAACGTGCCGGCCGAGCTGGTCGAGGCGGCGCGGGTCTTCCAGCTCTCGGGCTGGCAGCGGTTCTGGCGCCTGGAGCTGCCGTTTGCCATGCCCGGCCTGCTCTGGAACATGATGATGTCGATGTCGGGCGGCTGGTTTTTTGTGGTGGCGGCCGAGGCGATCTCGGTGTCCAACCAGAGCATCCGGCTGCCGGGCGTGGGCTCGTACATCGCGCTGGCGATCGAGGCCAAGGACCTGGCCGCGATCGGCTGGGCGATTGGCGCCATGGCGCTGGGCATTGCGCTGGTCGACCAGTTGATGTTTCGCCCGCTGGTGGCCTGGGGCCAGAAGTTTCGCTTCGAAGAAGGCGGCGCCGACGAAACCCAGCGCTCCTGGCTGCTGGCCTGGTTGCGCCGCACCCAGGGCGTGCGCAGCACGGCCGCGTGGCTGGCGCGGCCGTTTGCGCGCAGCCTGCTGGTGATTCGACTGCGCCACGACGGCACCTCGCCGCGCGCCCGGCCGCGCGTTGCCGCGCTGCCGCTGCAGCGGCTGTGGGACGGCCTGCTGACGCTGGCGGTGGTCTTGGCCGCGCTGGGCCTGCTGCGCTTTGTGCATGCCGAGGTCGGCTGGGCCGAGGTGGGCCATGTGCTGGTACTGGGGTTTTATACGCTCGCCCGGGTGGCGGTGCTGATCACGCTGGCCGCGCTGGTCTGGGTGCCGGTGGGGGTGTGGATCGGACTGAACCCACGCTGGGCCGGCCGGCTGCAGGCGGTGGCACAGGTCATGGCGGCGTTTCCGGCCAACCTGCTGTTTCCGGTGGCGGTGGTGGTGCTGGTGCGGTTCCAGCTCAACCCCGACCTCTGGCTGTCGCCGCTGATGATCTTTGGCACCCAGTGGTACATCTTGTTCAACGTCATCGCCGGCGCGTCGGCCATCCCCACCGAGCTGCGCTACGCCGCCGGCAACCTGGGCCTGAGCGGTTGGCTGAAATGGCGGCGCTACTTGCTGCCGGCGGTGTTTCCCAGTTTCGTGACCGGCGCCATCACCGCCAGCGGCGGCTCATGGAATGCCAGCATCGTGGCCGAGCTCGTCAGCTGGGGCGACACCACGCTGGAGGCACGAGGCCTGGGCAGCTATATCGCCCGCATGACGGCGCTGGGCGACTTTCCGCGCATCGCGCTGGGCATCGGCGTGATGTGTGTGTTTGTGATGGCGCTGAACCATTTTGTCTGGCGCCCGCTGTACCGGTTGGCCGAAGGCCGGATGCATTTTTGACGGCGGCAACGCCCGGACTGACCATGCACAGTGCAACCTCCTCTCCCGCGGCCCCTGTGCCGATCCTTCAATTGCTGGGGGTGGGCAAGCGCTTTCGCTCGGCCGACGGCCATGAGCGCACGGTGTTGGACAGTGTCGACTTCACACTGCACGACGGCGAGATCGTCGCCTTGCTGGGCGCGTCGGGCTCGGGCAAGAGCACGCTGCTGCGCATCATGGCCGGGCTGATCACGGCCGATGCCGGCACGGTGCACTACCGCGGCCAGCCGCTGTGGGGGCCGGCGCGCGGCATCGGCATGGTGTTCCAGTCGTTTGCGCTGTTCCCTTGGCTGACGGTGCAGCAAAACGTAGAGCTGGGGCTGGAAGCCCGCGGCATGGCACAGGTCGAGCGGGCGGCCAAGGCGGAAGCGGCAATCGCGCTGATCGGCCTGGGCGGCTTTGAGGGCGCGCTGCCGCGCGAGCTGTCGGGCGGCATGCGCCAGCGTGTGGGCATTGCCCGCGCGCTGGTCACCGAGCCCGACGTGCTGCTGATGGACGAGGCGTTCTCGGCGCTGGACGTGCTGACCGGCGAGCGCCTGCGCGATGACATTCTGGACCTGTGGCAGCGCGACACCATGCCGACCCGGGCCATGCTGGTGGTCTCGCACAACATCGAAGAGGCGGTGCTGATGGCCGACCGGGTGCTGGTTTTTGCCAGCGACCCGGGTCGGGTGCAGCATGAACTGGCCGTGCCGCTGGCCCGTCCGCGCGACCCGGACAGCGACGCCGTGCGGGCGCTGGCTGACGAGGTCTATGCGCTGATGACACACCGCCCGCTGCGTGCTGCCCGCGTGTCGGCCACCCCAGGCCCGGCCGGCGTTGTCCCAGTGGCGTCCCCCACCGCCTGGGCCGAGCGCCTGCCCGAGGCCGACGTGTCACGCATGGACGGCCTGCTGGTGCTGCTGTCCCAGTCGCCGTTCAACGGCCGGGCCGACCTGCCGCAGCTGGCCGAGGAGACCGAACTGACCGACGCCCAGCTGCTGCCGGTGGCACACGCGGTGGCGCTGCTGGGCCTGGCCCAGCTGGAGGCGGGGGCCTTGCAGCTCACGCCGCTGGGCCAGCGTTATGTCGACGGCCACCACGGCCTGCGCCAGCAGGTGTTTGGCCAGCAGCTGCTGGCCCACGTGCCGCTGGCGGCGCACATCCGCCAGACCCTGGAACGCACGCCCAGCGGCCAGCTGCCCGACAAGCCCTTCCTGCGGCTGTTGGCCGAGCGGCTGGGCGACCACGAAGCAGCGCGGGTCCTGCACACCGTGATCGACTGGGGCCGCCACGGCGAGGTGTTTGAGTACGACGCCAACCGGCACCTGATCTGCCTGCCGACCGGCGAAGAGGTGGACGAGGACCAAGACCCGGCGCGCTGAGTCGCCTCGGGCTTCATCCCCCCGTCCGCGCCCGCAGCTCAATCTGCTGCGAGGTCGGCCAGGCTGGGTCCGCGCGACACCTCGGGCAGGCTGGGCGGCGTCCAGCTCACGCCCTCAGCGGCGGCCCAGCGCGCCAGGTTGCCGTCGGCCAGCGCCTGCGCAATGACGCCATCCAGCGCGGCGCGCACCGCGGCGTTGCCGTCCAGCGTCACAAAGCCCAGGTTGATGCCCAGTGGCCGCCGGTAGGCCGCCGCCACCAGGGTTGATGCGGGATGCTGTAGCTGCCAGCCATCAAACAACGCCAGCGGCATGAACACCGCCTCAAAACGGCTGCCGGTGGGCTGGGCCAGTTCGGCCAGCACGTCCTCACGCTGGGTCAGCGACACCAGCCGGGGCCGCAACTGGCCGTTGCGCCAGGTCATCGCCATCGAGCCGGCCAGCGTGCCACTGACCACGCCCATGCGCCGCTCACCCAGGTCGCCCAACCGCAGCAGCGGCGCAGCGCCGCCCGGTTGCACCACGCCCAGCGCGGCACCCAGGTAGGCCCGGCTGGCAATGAGCGTGCCCAGCGTGACAAACGGCCGCTCACGCTTGCGCTTGGCGCCCGGCGTGTCGGGCGTGCGCGACGTGGCGCGGGTGGCCGGCCCGAGATCGCTGGCCAGCAGCGGAAACCCGCTGACCGCCTCGCACAGCCCCGCTGACAGCAGCGCGTTGACCTCGTGGGTGAGCGAGCTTTCTTTCTCGTAGGCCGACTCAAAAGGCAACACCACCAACTCGCGGCCCAGCGCAGCGGCCGCGGCGCTGGCGATGCGCACATCCAGCCCCCGCGGTTGGCCGCCGACCTGGTGCGACAGCGGTGCGTTGTCCGCCGCCATGCACACGGTCAACGGCGCGGCGCTGGCCGGTGCGGCTGCCGCGCCCGCCAGCAGTGCCAGCGTGGCGACCGCAGGCCAGCAGCGCGGTGCCGGTCGCTGCCGGCTGCGGCCGGCGGCGCGGTCAGCGCTCTTTGCCACCGCGGGTGCCCACATAAGCCCACAACAGCTCGATCTGCCCGGCGGAAAGCGATTCCTTGAACGACGGCATGTTGCCCTTGCCCTGGCTCACGCTGAGGTGGAAACGGTTGGGATCGTCCACCGGAAACTTTCGCAGGTCGTACACCGTGGTGCCGGCGTTGACCATGTTACGGCCATGGCACTGCGCGCAGGTGCGGTCGAACTGCACCCGACCGGCCTCGATCTGCTCGGTCGTGAAGCCGGTGCTGCCGCGGGTGGCTTGCGCCAGCGTCACCACCGGCAACACCAGCAGCACCAGGCCGAACTGCGCCATCCGCTGCAAGGTCAAGCTCATCAACGGATCGCGAAGGTCCAGAGCGACCCGCCAGCCGGTGTGGAGGCCATGCGCTCGTCACCCAGCAGCGCCCAGACGCCACCGGCGCCCACCACGATGCTGACGTACTGCTTGCCGTTTTGCTCCCAGGTCACCGGCAGGCCGATGATGCCGGAGCCCGTCTGGAACTCCCACAGCTTCTTGCCGTTGGTGGCATCCACGGCGATGAACTCGCCAGTGGCCGCACCGGTGAACACCAGCCCGCCGCCGGTGGACAACGTACCCGCCATGCTGGGCTGGCCCGGCCAAGCCATCTGCCACTTGCTCTTGCCGGTCATCGGATCGATGGCGCTCAGGTGGCCACCCGGCGTGCCCTTGGCCGGAAAGTTGACGCCGCGCATGTTCATGCCCAGGTACCACTCACCTTTTTTGTACTCGGGTTTGGCAATCTGGTACGGCCAGGACATCTCCAGCGTATTCGCATAGGCCAAGCCGGTGGCCGGGTTCCAGGACATCGGGGTCCAGTTTTTGCCGCCCAGCACCGACGGCCAGATCTCGACGTCGGCACCGGCCCGCACCTTCTTGGTGGCCTCGGACTCGACCGGCCGGCCGGTGGCCATGTCGATTTTGTCAGCCCAGTTCACCTTGACATACGGGTTAGCGGCCAGCAACTTGCCGTTGGCGCGGTCCAGCACGTAGAAGAAGCCGTTGCGGTTGGCCTGTGCCAGCACCTTGCGCTTGGCGCCGTCGATCGTCAGCTCGACCAGCATGCCGACTTCGGTGGCGTCGTAGTCGAACGGATCGTTGGGCGAAAACTGGTAGTGCCAGACCAGCTCGCCGGTCTTGGGTCGGAATGCCAGCACCGAATCGATGTACAGGTTGTCGCCCTTGCGCGCCTCGGCGTTCCATGGCCCGCCGTTGCCGGTGCCCCAGTAGACGAGGTCGAGATCCGGGTCGTAGGCGCCGGTCAGCCACGCGGGCGCGCCGCCCTTCATCGCCGTGTCGCCGGGCCAGGTGTCGGCGCCCTTGTCGGTGCCCGCGGCGGTGGTGTACAGGCGCCACAGCTGCTTGCCGGTGTCCAGGTCCCATCCCTCGATGAAACCTCGGGTGCCGTATTCGCCGCCCGCGATGCCCGTCATCAGCACGCCATTGGCGATCAACGGCGCGCCGGTCATGGCGTGGCCTTCCTTGTAGTCGATCGACTTCGACTTCCAGAGCTGCTTGCCGGTCTTCGCGTCATAGGCGATCACATGCGCGTCGAGGGTGGTGCGGTAGACCTTGCCGTTGAGGATGGCGACCCCGCGGTTGAGCAGGCCGCAGCACGCCATCTTGAACACGTCGGACGCAAACTCGAGTTCCTGCTTCCAGATCTGCCGTCCGGTCAATGCATTGATGGCGACCGTCGAGGTGTGCGTGGTGACGAACATCACACCGTCGTAGATGATGGGCTGCGACTCCTGCCCCTGCGAATTGTTCAGGCTGTAATTCCACACCGGAACCAGGCGCTTGACGTTGCCCTTGTTGATCG
>JAYVDE010000234.1:0-6045 GCA_043749575.1 Burkholderiaceae bacterium
GGCTGGTGCCGGTGCCGGTGGAGCCGAAGTCGATCTTGCCGGGCTGCTTGCGGGCGGCGTCGATGAAGTCGTTGAAGGTCTTGTAGGGCGAATCGCTGCGGACCACGAAACCGAAGCTGTAGCCGGTGACGCCGATGATGAAGCTGAAATCGGTCAGCGGGTTCCAGGCCGTCTTCTGCATGTGCGGGATCCGCAGCATGCCCATCGGGAACTGCGCGATCGTGTAGCCATCGGGCTTGGACTGCAGCGCCATGTTGCCGGGGCCGTTGGTGCCGCCGCCGCCGGGCTGGTTGCTCACGATGACGGGCTGACCCAGGTGTTTGCTGGCGGTTTCGGCCAGCGCGCGCAGGTGGCGGTCGGTCGAGCCGCCGGCCGGCCAGGGCACGATCAGCGTGACCGGGCGGGTGGGAAAGGCCTGAGCCAGCACCGACGGCGCGGCGACGGCCAGTGCGGCCAGGGCCAGCAGGTGGCGGCGGGGGATGGCAAAGCGCATCGGGGATCTCCGGGGTTGAGGGGGCGCAGTCTAGCCAGTCCCGCGACCCGTCCGCGCCCGACGACAATCCAGCGGTGAACACCCCCGATCCCGACACCGTCGCCGTGCTCGACTTCGAAACCACCGGCATGAGTCCGGCAATGGGCGCCCGCGCCACCGAGATCGCCGTGGTGCTGGTGCGCGGCGGGCGCATCGTCGACCGCTACGCCAGCCTGATGAACAGCGGAGCCTGGGTGCCACCGTTCATCGAGCAGCTGACCGGCATCAGCAACCGCATGCTGGCCAGCGCACCGCCCGCCGCCCAGGTGATGCGCGAGGTGGCGGCATTCACCCGCGGCTGTGCGCTGGTGGCGCACAACGCCAGCTTTGACCGCAGCTTCTGGCTGCACGAACGGGCGCTGGCCGATGCCGCCGATGGCGACGTCGACGTGGCTGTCGGCGGCACCGGCAGGACCGGCAGGACCGGCGACATCGGCAGCACCGGCGGCACCGGCGACGGTCCGGCCCCTGGGCCGGTGTTTGGCTGCACGCTGCTGCTGTCGCGCCGCTTGTATCCCGAGGCGCCGAACCACCAACTGGGCACGCTGGCGCGCTGGCACGGCATCACGTCGACGGGCCGTGCCCACCGCGCGCTGGCCGATGCCGAGATGGCCGGCGGGCTGTGGTTGCGCATCGTGCACGACGTGCAAGACCGCTATGCCGCCACGGTGCCCTTCGGCCTGCTGTGTGCGCTGCAGCGCACGCCGCGCCAGCAGCTGACACGCCAGGTCGCGCGCTACTTCGCCCGCGCCTGACCGCGCCGCGGCCTGCAGGGGCGCGGCGGGCGCTCTTCAGCGACCGATCGGCGCAGCCGAGGCGTGGGCAGTGCCGGTACTTGAAGCCAGGCTGCCCGGTCCCCATCTGAGAGTTTTTCGATCATGCCCGCTCATCACGCCAATAGGCGCCCGTTCGTCGTTGCAAATGCTCGCCATAGCCCAGGCTATGTCTGTGCTTTGCGCCTAGATCGGACTCCTTTTGGCGCGCTGCTCGGTCACGCTCGAATTCCTTTCAGCCTCTGAATTGATGAATTCGCGCAATTGAGGGAACTGCGCTACCGTTCGCCCCTCAAAGGTTTGCTGGCCGGTCGGCCTGCGACCTGAATTTTTGGAGACATTGCCTGTGAAACACCTGCTGATTGCGTTGTCCATGGCCGTTGCGGCCGTCTCGTTGAGCCTGGCCCCAGGCGACGCCGACGCCAAGCGCTTGGGCGCCGGCAAGCCGGCTGGTATGCAGCGCCAGGCGCCGGCCACGCCGCCCAACGCCGCCACTCCGGCTGCGCCCACCGCGCAGCCCGGTGTTGCGGCTGCCGCCGGTGGCGCCGCTGCCGCCGCGGGCAAGCGGTCGTGGATGGGCCCGCTGGCCGGCCTGGCCGCCGGCCTCGGCATTGCCGCGCTGTTCAGCCACCTCGGCATGGGCGAAGGCCTGGCCAACTTCGTGATGATCGCCTTGCTGGCGGTGGTCGCGGTGGTCGCCATTCGTTTCGTGATGAGCCGCATGGGCAAATCGCGCACGGGCGGCCTGCAGCTGGCGGGTGCCGGTGCGCCGTTGGGCGACGCGGCGGGTTCGGCCAATGCCTGGCAACCGCAGTCGGCGCCGCAAGCGCTGCAGCGCAGTGCGCTGGACAGCCCGACCAGCGCAGTGGCCGGCTCTCCCGCAGCCGGTTTCGGCGCCGCCGCGCCGATCGCTTCCGCCGCACTGGCCACACCGACCACACCGGCAGCGCCGGTCGCATTGCCCGGTGGCATGCCGGCGGCCGATTTCGAGCGCCTGGCCAAGATGGTGTTCATCCGCATGCAGGCGGCCAACGACGCGGCCAACCTCGACGATCTGCGCAAGTTCACGACGCCCGAGTTGTTCGCCTCGCTGCGGCTCGACCTGCAAGACCGTGGCAGCGCCAAGCAGCTGACCGATGTGGTGCAGATCGACGCACAGGTGGTTGAAGTGGCGCAGGAGAAGGGTCAAGACATCGTCACCGTGCGTTTCCACGGCCTGATCCGCGAGGCGCCCGAGGCCGGTGCCGAGCCCTTCAACGAGCTGTGGCATCTGGTGCGGCCGGCCGACGGCGTCGGTGAATGGGCAATCGCCGGCATCACGCCGGTGCAGTGACCGACGGGGCCAGACCCCGGGGTGGCGCCAGCGCCGCCCCTTGATCAACGGCGGCTTCGGTCGCCGTTGTCACGTCTGCACAGGTCAACAATGCCGTCGGCGGGCGGCAACCGGCTTGCGCGCCACTGGCCCGCTGGCCCAGCCACTGACCCGCCTGCTTGTCGGCTGACTACACTCGCGCCCGGCGCAGCAGGGCCAGCCGGACCACCCGGCCGGCCAGCCCGTCATGCCATTTCTACAGGGGCCGTCCGTGAAACATGCCACCGCAACACGCCCGACCGTTCGCGTCGCGCCATCGCCCGGCGCGCTGCGTCCGCTGCTGCTGTCGCTGCTGTTGCTGGCCAGTGCCGGCAGCGCCGCGGCGCAGACCGCGGTAGCCCCGGCGGCGGCCGCGTCAGGGCCCACGCCCACGCTGCGGGCCGAGGTGGCCAAGCCGCTGCAGGCGGTGCAAGACGCGATCAAGGCCGCCAACTACCCCGAAGCCGCCGCCCGCCTGGCCGAGGCCGAGGCGATGCCAGCACTGACGCCCTACGAGGCTTACGTTGTGCAGCGGCTGCAGGTGTCGGAGCGCCTTCGCGGCGGCGTACAAGCTGGTGCGATCACGGGCCTTGAGGCCGTCTTGGCCTCGGCCTATCTACCCGCCGCCGAGCGAGCGCCATTCATTGAGACGACTATCAGTCTGGCCATGCAGCTAAAGGACTACCCGCGGGCTGGTAGGTGGATGAAGATTTACCTTGACGAGGGCGGTAACAACGTCGAGGTCCGTCGGTTGTATCCCCGGGTGCTTGGTGAGTTGGGAGACCATGCCGGCGTGGTGCGGGAATTGACCCCGGAGATTGCTGCGGATGCCTCGGCTAAGCGAATTACGCCGGAGCAGACCTTGCGCACGCTGGCTATCAGCCAGGAGGCGCTGAAGGACAACGCGGGCTACCTGGTCACGCTGGAGAGGCTCGCCGCCGGTACCGGCAAGCCCGACTATTGGGGCCAGCTGATAGCTCGGGTGATCAAACGCGACGGTTTTGCCGGTGAGCGGCTGCGCATCGACATCTACCGGCTGATGCAGGCGGTGGGCGTGAAGCTGGGGCCAGGCCAGACGGGTGACTGGGCCTTCCGTGCCAACCAGGCCGGCTTGCCGGCCGAGGCGCAAAAGCTGCTGGACGACGGCTTCAGCGCCGGCCTGCTCGGCAAGGACGACAACGCCGAGGCCGACCGCAAGTTGCGCGAGGCGGCGACCAAGTCGGCCCGGCAGGAAGCGGCCACGCTGGCCGACAACGAAGCCGCGGCGCTGAAGGCCAAGGACGGCAACGCCGCGTTCGGCCTGGGCCTGTCGGTGGCCGGCTCCGGCGCGCACGAACGTGCCCTCAGCCTGATGAACCAGGGCGTGGCCAAGGGCGGCCTGCGCCGGCCCGACGACGCCCTGCTGCAGCTGGGCCTGGTGGCGTGGCGCGCCGGCAAGGTCGACGAAGCCAAGCGCCACTTTGCCGCCGTCAAAGGCGCTGACGGCGCGGCCGACCTGGCGCGGCTGTGGACGGTCTACCTGACGAGCCCGGCGCGCCAGTAGGCGAACGTGTTGGCGAACGTCGTGTTGGCGAACGTTCTTGCGGACGTGCTTGCAGACGTGCGGCCGCGCAAGTCGGCGCGCACCGCGATACTGCCAACCTGCGGAGAGTCCCCCATCAGCCCGCCGGGCCGCCCTCAGGGCGAATGCCGGCCGGCACCAGCCTGAAGGTTTGCCAATGAGCGCGTTGATCCTGGGTTTGCTGATGTTCCTGGGCATGCATTCGGCGCGCATCTTGGCCGACGGCTGGCGCAGCCAGGTGCTCGCGCAACGCGGCCCCGGCGCCTGGAAGGGGCTGTACACCGTGGTCTCGCTGGTCGGCTTCGGCCTGATCGTGTGGGGCTACGGCCAGGCCCGGCTGGCACCGCAAGTGCTGTGGGCCTCGCCGGCGTGGACCCGCCACGCCGCCGGCCTGCTGGTGCTGCTGGCGATGGTGCTGCTGGTGGCAGCCTATGTGCCGGGCAACGCCATCAAGGCGCGGCTGCACCACCCGATGGTGCTGTCCGTCAAGGTCTGGGCCTTGGCCCACCTGCTGGCCAACAACACGCTGGCCGACGTGCTGCTGTTTGGCAGCTTTTTGCTGTGGGCGGTGCTGGATTTCCGCTCGGCCCGCCAGCGTGATCGGCTGGCCGGCACGCGGTATCCGGCCGGCACGCCCAGCGCCACCGCGTTGACGGTGGCGCTGGGCGTGGCGCTGTGGGCGGTGTTCGCGTTTTGGCTGCACGCGCTGTTGTTCGGCGTGCGGCCGTTCGGCGGCTGAGATGCCGACGTCCAGCCCGGGCAGGCCCGTTGGCTGGACGCGGCGCTTGGCTTGGCTTGGCTCGGCGCCAGGCTCAGCGCGCGCTCTGAGGCGGCTGGCCGAAGAGCTGATCGAAAACCGTCTCGCCTTCCAGCTCGCGCACGTCCAGGCCTTTGAACACTTCGCGCAGCGGTGGCTGCGGTCGCGGTGTGGCCGGCGGCTGCAAGTCGGCTGGGCGCGAGCATTGCCAGGGCCGGCCCGGCTCAACGGGGGTAGGTGGGTGGTTCATCGTGGTCACAAGACTAAAACAATTTGTATCGGATTGAAACACCGATCTGAGCGCTGGCCACCACCCAAAGTGCTTACGCAGCGGGCGTGATCCGGCCTTTGGGCAAAATGTCACGCGCCGCTGCGGCAGCCGTCAGAAGCTGAGCCGCACGCCGCCCTGCAGCGCCCGGCCCGCCGCCGGCGCCAGGGTGCGGGCGTTGCGCAGCGTGGTGGCGTTGTAGGCCAGCACGTCGCCCAGGTTGTTGAGCTTGAGGTAGTACAGCGCCTCGGTGGCCGAGCCCAGCCGCTGCTGCCAGCTGGCCCACAGGTCGAGCACGGTGGCGCCGGGCGTGGCGATGTCGGTGGCCGGCACGCGGCGTTGCTCGGCGGTGTGGCGCAGCTGCATGCCGCCGCGCCAGGCGCCTTGCGCGGCCTCCAGCCCGAGCAGCAGCCGCTGCGGCGCGATGCGCGGCAGCGGCTCGCCAGTGGCGCGGTTGTCGCCGCGCACCGCGTCGAAGCTGGCGGTGGCGTCCAGCGTCCACAGCGCATCGAGCAGCCGGCTGCGGCCCTCGATCTCCAGCCCCTTCAGCTGCGCCGGCACGCCCTTGAAGACGTACTCGGGCAGCGCGACGCTGCCGCCGGCCGGGTCGGCGACCGAGACTGTGTGGCCCGAGGCATCGAGCGCGATGAAATTGCCGAATTGCGTGCGGTAGACCGCGGCGCGCAGGGTCTGTGCAGCTTGGTGCCACTGCAGGCCCAGCTCGGCATGCCGGCTTTTTTCCAGCTGCTGGGCCGGGTCGCCCCGCTCGTAGACACCGGTGGCCACATGCACCCCGTTGGCGT
>JAYVDE010000235.1:0-6030 GCA_043749575.1 Burkholderiaceae bacterium
CACGATCCGCGAGGGTTATGCGGCCGACCTGCTGCTGTTCGACCCGCAGACTGTGGCCCGCGGACCCAAGCACCGCGTCTTCGACCTGCCGGGTGGCGCAGCGCGGCTGACGACCGACGCCCTGGGCGTGCGCGGCGTGTGGGTCAACGGGCAGATGGTGGCCAACGCCGATGGGCTGCTGGCGTCGACACCGCTGGCGGGGGAGTTGTTGACGCAGTTTTCGGCCGCGGCGTGACGGACAGGCTGTCAGACCAGGACGGGCCGGTTGCCGAACAAGCCACACTTGCCTGAACCTCGGTACGCCATGCACGCGCTGCGGCGCCAGCCCACAAAACCGCGCCGCAACGGGGTGGCATGCAGGCATGGCGTGTGCCGCCATGGCCTTTTTCAGGCCCGTTTTCAGGCCCGTTTGCGCGCCAGTTGCAAGCCGATCAGTGCCAGGCCCACCAGGGCCAGCGACGTGGGCTCCGGCACGTTGTTGGCACCCAGCGTGACGTTGCTGATCGTCAGCGCGTAGGGCTGGCGGTTAAAGCTTGTGCCGTTGTGGCTCGCGATGTAGCCCTGCATGCCGGTCAGCGTGCCGGTGCCACCAAACCAGTAGCTGCCACCGTTGAAGTCGTCAGTGCCGCTGAAAGGCGCGCCGTTGTCTGACGCGTAGCTCGCGCTGCTGCAACAGAAGCTGACCAGCAGCGTGTAGACGCCGGTGTTCAGGTTCTGCGTGAGGTGGGAGTACAGGCCAAGGTCGGAATCGTCGTTGGTGATGAGGTGGGCACCGGCGCTGTTGAACAGCGAGAAGGTCGGGTCACCGAAGCCGCCGGTGTAGACCATGTCCACTTGCGTCGGTGCGGCCACGGTGAAGTTGAAGGTGTCGTAGCCATTGGCGTTGAAGTGACCGGACACCGCGGCGGCTTGGGCGCCAGCGACCAGGGTCAACGCAGCGACAGCGATCAGGGCCGGGCGGAAGGCGTTGAAGTTGATGTTCATGGGATTGACTTTCTCGGTAGATTGATAAGTTTTGAATCAATCAGTACTGAGCAAAATCGAGGCCACATTGGCGGTATCTAGCGATTGAAGCCAATTCAGCCGGTGTGTGGGGGCAAGAAGTCACGAGACATCTGCTTACATGGGCCCAAAAAGCCGCCCGCGAACGACGGTGCAGGCCATGCCCAGTGGCCGCGATGGCGGCGTCAATGCCAGGTGTAAATTTTGCCGACGTGCATTAATGCCGGCAGCGCTACGGCCGCGGCCACGGCCGTCGTGCAACGGCGCCGCACCCGCACCCAAGCTCAGGTCAGCAGGCCGAACAGGTTTTTTGGGTCCGCCGCCTGCGGCACCAACTGCAACACGTCGCCGATGCCGAGCTCGGCCGCTGCCTCGCCCATCCAGACCAAGGCCGCGTAGTCTTCCAGCGCAAAGCCCACCGAGTCGAACACCGTCACCTGCACCGCGCTGCTGCGGCCGGGCGCCTGGCCGGCCAGCACGCGCCAAAACTCAGTGACCGCGAAGTCGGCCGGCATCTGCTGCAATTCACCTTCGATGCGCGTTTGCGGTTCGAACTCGACAAACACGCTGGCGGCTGCCAGCACGCCGGGGTGCAACTCGGTCTTGCCCGGGCAATCACCGCCCACCGCGTTGAAGTGCATGCCGGGCTCGACCATCTCGGGCGTGATGATCGCCGCAAAGGCCTTGTCGGCGGTGAGCGTGGTGACGATGTGCGCGCCACGCACCGCCTCGGCCGTGCTGCGGCATACCTGAATCTGCAAGCCGTGGCCCACCAGGTTGGCGGCCAACTTGGCCGTGGCCGCCGGGTCGCGATCAAACAGCCGCAGTGCGGTGATGCCGACCAGGTCGCGAAAGGCCAGCGCCTGAAATTCGCTCTGCGCGCCATTGCCGATCAAGGCCATGCAGTGGCTGCCGGGTCGGGCCAGCCGGCGTGCCACCAACGCCGACATGGCCGCGGTGCGGATGGCCGTGGTGAGGGTCAGCTCGCACAGCAGGCGTGGTGCGCCGGTGGCCACATCGGCCAGCACGCCGAAGGCCATCACCGTGGGCAGGCCGCGGCCGGTGTTGTTCGGGTGGCCGTTGACATACTTGAAGGCAAAACACTGCGCATCGGCGATAGGCATCAGCTCGATCACGCCCTGCTCGGAATGGCAGGCCAGCCGGGTGCTCTTGTCGAACGCATGCCAGCGGCCGAAGTCGTGTTCGATGCGCGCGGCAATGCCGGCGAAACACGCCGACAAGCCCTTGCGCTGCACCAGGCGAACCATGTCGGGCGCGCTGAGGTAGACGGTGCTGGGGCAGGGCGAGGGCGTCAAGACGCGGGCTTTCGGGGGGCGGATGCACCGAAGTCTCGGTCGCCCAGCCGCCAGGCGGAAGCGGCCAGCCTGCAGCGCTTCGGGCCCCAGGCTGGCGAAGTGGCAGGCCACGCTGCCATTCCGCCATTCCGCCAATCTGCCAATCTGCCAATCTGCCAAAACACCCAGCGCGCCCGTGGCGTCGCTGCACGCCGCACGCCGCACGAGCCCAGCGTGGGCCAGCGGCCAGGGCAGGGCGAGGGCTGAGCGTTATGCGGCAGTTGCTGAAGTTGCAGCTGCGGGCGCTTGGCCAGCAAGCACACCGTGTACTGGTGCGGACGGCGTTAGTGCGAGCGGCGTTAGTGCGGGCGGCGCGGGTCGGGGCGCAGCCTCAAGGCTTGGCGCTGACGCGCCAGACGGCGTTGCCGACATCGTCGGCCACCAGCAGGCTGCCGGTGCCGTCGATGGCCACCCCCACCGGGCGCCCGAAAGCGCGGCCGTCGTCGCTGAGGAAGCCGGTCAGCACGTCGATCGGCATGCCGGCCGGCTGGCCGCCCTGGAACGGCACGAAGATCACCTTGTAGCCGCTGTGCGGCTTGCGGTTCCACGAGCCATGCTGGCCGATGAACATGCCCCCGACGAATGGCACCGGCAAGCCACTGCCCGCCGACGCGGCCAGCCCCAGCGATGCAGTGTGCGGCCCCAGCGCATAGTCGGGCACGATGGCGCTGGCCACCAGCGCGGGCTGCGGCGGTTTGACCCGTTGATCGACGTTGGCGCCGAAGTAGCTGTACGGCCAGCCATAGAAGCCGCCGTCTTTCACCGATGTCAGGTAGTCGGGCACCAGATCGCTGCCCAGTTCGTCGCGTTCGTTCACCACTGTCCAGAGCGTGCGGCCGGCCGCTGCGGTGCCGGCCTGTGGGGTACCGACCGCTGGGGCGCCGGCCCCCGGGGTGCTGGCCTCCGGGGCGCTGGCCGTCACCCAGGCCATGCCGACGGGGTTGCGCAAGCCCGACGCGAAGACCCGCTGCGCGCCGCTGGCCACGTCAATCTCCCAGATCGCGGCACGGCCTTGCTCGACCGCCAGACCACGCTCGGCCACATTGCTGTTGGAGCCCACGCTGACGTACAGCTTGCGGCCATCGGCGCTGGCCAGCAGGTTCTTGGTCCAGTGGTGGTTGATCGGTCCGCCGGGCAAATCAGCCAGCTTGGTGCCCGGCGCGGTGATCGTGGTGTCGCCTGCCCGGTAGGGAAAGACCAGCACCGCGTCGGCGTTGGCGACATAGAGCCGGTCGCCCACCAAGGCCATGCCAAACGGTGAGTTCAGGCCGCTCAGCAACACGCTGCGCAGCTCGGCCACGCCATCGCCGTTGGCGTCGCGCAGCAGCGTGATGCGGTTGGCACTGGGCACCGCCGCACCGGCGCGCTTCATCAGCCAGCCCGCCACCCACTCCTTGAAGCCGGTCGAGCCAGGGGGCTTGGGCGGCGCATTGCTTTCGGCCACCAGCACATCGCCGTTGGGCAACACGTAGAGCCAGCGCGGGTGTTCCAGGCCGTGGGCAAAAGCGGCGACGCGGGTGCCCGCCGCGGCCAGCGGCGTGGCGCCTACCGGCCAACCCTGGGCCGGCGCCACGTTCACCGTCGGCAACAGCGGCGGGTTCGGTGCCGGCAAGGTCGGCTTCGGGCCGGTGCCGTCGGCCACCGACAACATAGCCTGGCCGCCGCAGGCCACGAGCCCGAGCAGGACCAGGGCCGAGAGGATGAAAAGCCGGGTCGAGGGCAGGTGTCGCATCGGTACATCTTAGGGTGGCGTGGCCGCGTCTGTGCTGTGTAGGCCTATGCGTGGGCCGCGTGCGCCGCGTGGGGAGTCGTGAGGGATCAGGACGACAAATCATCGAGTCGGCCACCCGGTGGCGGGCTGTTCATGGTGGCGTGCTGTTCATGGCGGCGCAGTTGGCGGCCAGGGTGCCGAGCAGGCCGAGTTCGGGCGCTACCAGGCAGGCAACCCGAAGTCGCTGGCGGCTGCTCGACCCCGCCGCGCCGGACCGCCTGGACGCACAAGCTGGCCGTGGCCTCGAACCACGGACTGCGCTCAACCCATGCATGTCTGTCGGAAATATTGACGTCGACGCTGCACAAGCTCCGGCGACAGCCTCAGGTCGGACATTCACATCTTTTGCACATCAAGCACTTAGCGCCTTTTCGTAACTTTCGGCACGATTTGTGCTTTTTAACTGAGAGACCCCCATTTCGGGACAGCGGCCGCTTGAACGGCCACTCAACAGAGAGAGACCCATGCGCACCCTGACGACACGTTTCGCCCAATGGGCCATCGCCGCCACACTGGCACTACCCACTTTGGCCTCGGCCGCGGTCCTCTGGAGCACCAAGTGGGGCAGCCCCACGCTGGGCACCGGCGCCACGGTCAGCTGGAGCCTGACCGGCAGCATCGATTGCACGGCGGAGGGCGTTGGCACCTGCACCGCGCTGTCCAGCTTCATGCCGGTCGGCTTCGAAAGCGAGATCCAGGCCGGCTTCAACGCCTGGTCCAGCGTCGCCAACCTGAGCTTCGTGCAGATGGTCGACAACGGCGTGGCTTTCAACGCCTCGGGCACCAACGCCGACATCCGCATCAGCGGCCACGCCTTCGATGGCCCGAACGGCGTGCTCGCTCACGGCTACTTCCCGCCGCCGAACGGCAACAGCGCCGCCGGCGACATCCACTTCGACATCGCTGATGCCTGGAAGATCGGCTTTGGCGGCCCCGGCTTCAGTATCTACCAGGTCTTTGCCCATGAACTGGGTCATGCGCTGGGCCTGGACCACACGGCCGTTGCCAATTCGCTGATGAACGCCTTCTACACCGAGGCCTTCAGCGGTCCGCAGGCCGACGACATCGCCGGTATGCAGCAGCTGTACGGCGTGCGGGTGGCCAACAGCGTGCCTGAACCCGGCACGCTGGTGCTGGTGGGTCTGGCCCTGGCGACCTTGGGCCTGCGTCGCCGCTCAGCGCAGCGCCACGCCGGGTTGGGCTGATCGCCCTGCCACTGAACCGCAGGCGCGCCACGGCGGTGCTGCTGTTGGCGGCCGGGCTGCCTCAATCGCCCTTGGCCATGTTCGTCCGCCTGTCCGATGAAGACCTGATCAGTCGCTCCGACCTGATCGTGCTGGGCGAGTGGATGGGCCAGTCGGCCGTGGGCGCCACGGCGCTGGGCGACAGCGCCGCCCGCCTTGACCTGGGCGCGGTGGCTGTCAGCGACGTGCTCAAGGGTCCGGCGGGTCAGACCGTGGTGTTCGTGGCCACGCCGTCGGCCGAGGCCGCCCGCACGGGCAGCGACCTGCGCCACCGGCGCGGCGAGCGTGGCCTGTGGCTGCTGCGTGCCATGCCCGGTGCGCCGGCCGGCATCTACTTGGCGGACCATCCGCAGCGCTTCGAGGCCGAGGCGGCGCGCATCGACGCCCTGCGGCGCCTGCTCAAGCGCTGACATCGCCAGCGGCAGCGGCAGCGGCAGCGGCAGCGGCAGCGGTTTGCCGCCAACGCTGCCGCAAGCGCGATGGCCATCCGGTCCAGGCCGGTCGCGACAGCGGGGTCGGGTGCGGCGGGCTCCCGCCAACTGCCGAACGCAGCTCAGCCTGCATCTGCACCCAAGTCCACTTTCAGTTGACATAATCATCATCGTCGCGCTTTTTGATTGGCGATCAGCACTGGCGCAGCAGGCGCCGACCGACCGGC
>JAYVDE010000236.1:0-6026 GCA_043749575.1 Burkholderiaceae bacterium
GCCAGCAGCAGGATCGACATCAGGAACGGCACCCGCCAGCCCCAGTCGGCAAAGACCTCGTCACCCAGGAAGGTGCGGGTGCCCAGGATGACCATCAGCGACAGGAACAGGCCCAGCGTCGCCGTCGTCTGGATCCACGAGGTGTAGGCACCGCGCTTGCCGTGCGGGGCGTGCTCGGCCACGTAGGTGGCGGCACCGCCGTACTCACCGCCCAGGGCCAGGCCCTGCAGGATGCGCAGGCTCACCAGGATGATGGGCGCGGCGACGCCGATGCTGGCGTACGACGGCAACAGGCCGACGATGAAGGTCGCCAGGCCCATGATCAGGATGGTCACCAGGAAGGTGTACTTGCGACCGATCATGTCGCCCAGGCGGCCGAACACCAGCGCGCCGAAAGGCCGCACGATGAAGCCGGCGGCAAAGGCCAGCAGCGAGGCGATGAACTGCGCGGTCGGGTCGAGCGCGGCAAAAAACTGCTTGCCGATGACGACGGCGAGCGAGCCGTAGAGGTAGAAGTCGTACCACTCGAACACGGTGCCCAGCGACGAAGCGAAGATGACCTTTTTTTGCTCGCGGGTCATCGGCTCATCGGGTGCCGCGACTTTCATCGCGCCTGTTGCTGTAGCCATGGGTTGTCTCCTGAAATCAGTAAAAAGCGATGCAACTGCATCGCATGGGGCGGACTGTTGGCGGGTGGTCTGACCGGTGTCTGACGCTCAGCCAACACCCGCTTACAAACTAGGGCGCAACCCTCTGTTTTTCTTCCACCATGTGGAAAACGACGGCGGGCTAGATGAAAGCCCTGATGCCGCCGGTGGGTCAGGTCGGGACAGGTCGGCCCCGACCGGCTCGCCGTTGCGATCATCGGTGCGCCCTTGCCAAGGCGGCTGTAAGCCGGCTGACCACAGAATCGCGCTCTGCCGGGCGATGCCGGCGCAAGGGGCGACGATGCTGAACACGGACTTGGTGAGCCAGCGCCTGCTGGCGCTGTTTGCCGCCGGGCTGCTGCTGCTGAACTTTCCGTTGCTGGCGCTGTGGGACCACGACGTGACGGTCTTCGGGCTGCCGCTGTTGCCGACCGCACTGTTCGGCATCTGGGCACTGCTCATCGCGGTGTTGGCGGTGCTGATGGAGCGCCTGCCCGACTGAGGCCCAGGCGGTCCCGGTCCCGGTCTCTGTCCCAGTCTCCATTCGCGCCCTCGAGACCATGTTGTCGCCCGCACTCGTCCTGGTCGCCTGCTTCGCCTACTTGTTGCTGCTGTTCGCGGTGGCGTGGTGGGCCGACCGCCGCGCCGCGCAGGGCCGCTCGCTGATCGGCAACGCGTGGGTCTATGCGCTGTCGATGGCGGTGTATTGCAGCGCCTGGACCTACTTTGGCTCGGTTGGCCGCGCCGCCTCGGGCGGTGTGTGGTTCCTGCCGATCTACTTGGGGCCGATGCTGGCGATGCTGCTGGCCTGGGCGGTGCTGCGCAAGATGATCCGCATCGCACGCAGCTACCGGTTGACCTCGATCGCCGATTTTCTGGCCAGCCGCCACGGCAAGAGCCCGCTGCTGGCCGGCCTGGTCACGCTGATCACGGTGGTCGGCATCGTGCCCTACATCGCGTTGCAGCTCAAAGCCATCGCCAGCGGCTACCAGTTGTTGACCACGCCACTGACCCTGCCGCTGGGGGCACCAGCGGCCACCGCCGCCGCCTGGTGGCAGGACAGCACGCTGTACCTGGCGCTGGCGCTGGCCGGTTTCACGATGGTCTTTGGCAGCCGCCACCAGGATGCCACCGAGCGGCACGAGGGCCTGGTGGCCGCCATCGCCTTCGAGTCGGTGGTCAAGCTGGTGGCCTTTCTGGCGGTGGGTGTGTTTGTCACCTGGGGCCTGTTCGGTGGCCCGGTCGACCTGTTCGCCCGCGCCCAGGCGCTGCCCGACCTGGCCCGACTGCTGACGCTGGCGCAAGGCCAGCCGTTTCCCTACGCGCAATGGGCGGCACTGACGCTGCTGGCCATGCTGAGCGTGATCTTGCTGCCGCGGCAGTTTCAGGTGATGGTGGTCGAAAACGTCGACGAGCGGCACTTGAAGCGCGCCGCCTGGGTCTTCCCGGCCTACTTGTTGCTGATCAACCTGTTTGTGCTGCCGATCGCGCTGGGCGGCTTGATGTACTTCGAGGCGCGGGCCGACAGCGGCGCCATGCTCAATGCCGACTTGTTCGTGCTGTCGCTGCCGCTGGCCGCCGGCCAGCCCGGGTTGGCGCTGGCGGTTTTCGTCGGCGGTTTGTCGGCGGCCACCGGCATGGTGATCGTCGAGGCCATCGCGGTCTCCACCATGGTCTGCAACGACCTGGTGATGCCGCTGCTGCTGCGCCTGCCACGGCTGGCGCGCCGGCAAGACCTCAGCGGCTGGCTGCTGGCCATCCGCCGCATCGCCATCGTGGCCGTGCTGTTGCTGGGTTATCTGTACTACCACCTGGCCGGCGAGGCCTATGCGCTGGTGTCGATCGGCCTGATCAGCTTTGCCGCGGTGGCGCAGTTTGCGCCGGCGCTGCTGGGCGGCCTGTACTGGAAGGGCGGCACCCGCAACGGCGCGCTGGCCGGGTTGCTGGGCGGTTTTGGGCTGTGGGTCTACACGCTGATGCTGCCGTCGATCGCCAAGTCGGGTTGGTGGCAGACCGACTTCATCACCGAGGGCTTGTTCGGCCTGGCGCTGCTGCGGCCCGAGCAGCTGCTGGGCCTGGGCGGGCTTGATCCGCTGAGCCATTCGCTGTTCTGGAGCCTGCTGGTCAACACCGGGCTGTATGCGGGCGTGGCGCTGCTGCGCCCGCCGTCGGCCCGCGAGGCCAGCCAGGCGCTGCTGTTTGTCGACGTGTTCGTCGACGAGTTTGATCGCACGCGCCAGGCGCGGCCGGTGTTCTGGCGCGGCCGGGCGCAGCTGGCCGAGCTGCAGCGCCTGGCCGGCCGCTTTCTGGGTGCGCTGCCGGCGACGCGGCTGTTCGAGCAGTACGCCCGCGAACACGGCGCCGCGGCCATCGCGCAGATCACGCCCGACGCCCACCTGGTGCAGTTCGTCGAGACCCAGCTGGCCGGTGCCATTGGCAGCGCGTCGGCGCGGCTGATGGTGGCGTCGGTGGTCGAGGAAGAACCGCTGGTGCTCGACGACGTGCTGCGCATGCTGGACGAAGCCTCGCAACTGCGCAGCTATGCGCAGGCACTGGAAGAAAAATCGCAATCGCTGCAGCAAGCCACCGCCGCGTTGCGTGCCGCCAATCAGCGGCTGGAGGGGCTGGACAGGCTCAAGGACGACTTCATGTCCTCGGTCACCCACGAGCTGCGCACGCCGCTGACCTCGATCCGCGCGCTGGCCGAGTTGATGCTCGACGACGCCGCCATGCCGGCTGCGCAGCGCCAACAGTTCCTGGCCATCGTGGTGGTCGAGACCGAGCGGCTGTCGCGGCTGGTCAACCAGGTGCTGGACATGGCCAAGATCGAAGCGGGCCAGGCCGACTGGTGCAACACCGATGTCGACTTGGTGGCGCTGGTGCGCCAGGCGGCGCAGACGGTGCGCGAGCTGCTGCGTGACCGCGGCGCCGAGATCGAGCTCCAACTGCCCGACACCCTGCCCACGCTGCGCGGCGACCCCGACCGGCTGACTCAGGTACTGCTGAACCTGCTGTCCAACGCCGCCAAGTTCTTGCCGATGGTGGGGGGTCGCGTGGTGCTGCGGCTGCGCTCAAGCGAGACCGGCGCCACGGTGGAGGTGCAGGACAACGGCCCCGGCGTGCCGGTGGCGCAGCGCGCGCTGATCTTCGAGAAGTTCCGCCAGGGTGGCGACGCCGCTCACCGGCCGCAGGGCACCGGGCTGGGGCTGCCGATCAGCCGGCAGATCGTCGAGCACCACGGCGGTGAGCTGCTGCTGCTGCCTGAGCGCGGTCAAGGCGCGTGTTTTGCCTTCACGCTACCGTGGCCGACAGCCGCCGCGCCGGCGCCACCACCCGAGCCAGCGCAAGCGCCGGCCACCGCAGGAGACCGCCCATGAGCGTCAAGATTCTCATCGCCGACGACGAGCCCAACATCCTGGTCTCGCTCGACTACCTGATGAAGCGCGAAGGCTTCGAGGTGCACCTGGCGCGCGACGGCCTGGAGGCGCTGGCGGTGCTGCAGCGTGAGCGGCCGCGGCTGGTGCTGCTGGACCTGATGATGCCCAACAAGAGCGGGCTCGAGGTCTGCCAGGCGCTGCGCGCCGACGACACGCTGAAGCACACCCTGGTGCTGATGCTCACCGCCAAGGGCCGCGACACCGACATCGCCAAGGGCTTGGGCGTGGGCGCCGATGCCTACATCACCAAACCCTTCTCGACCAAGGACCTGGTGCAGCAGGTGCGTGCGATGCTGGCCAGCGCGCCATGAACACCGAGCGCCGCGCCGGGATGGCGGTGGTCGGCAGCGCGGCAGCCGTGCTGCTGCTGCTGGCGGTCTTCGCTGCGGCGGCTGGCGGCATGTTGTGGTCCGATTTCGACTCGGCCGAGCGCGGCGCCGTGGCAGCGGCACTGGCCACGCGCTGGGGCCTGCCGGTGATGGCCGGCCTGGCGCTGGCCGCGGTGGCGGCAGCGGCGATGCAGGCCGGGGTGGCACGCTGGCTCACCGCGCCCGCGCGGCTGCTGGAAGACAGCCTGCTGCTGCTGAACACCGACGTCCAGCGCCGCCTGACGGCCGACGGTGCGTCTGCGCCGGTGCAAGGCCTGGCGCAGACGATCAATGCCTTGGCGCGCCAGCGCGACCAGCTCAAGCGCGACATCGCCGACGAGGTGGCGCGTGCCAGCCTGGGCGTGGCGCAAGAGCGCAACCGGCTGGCCGCGCTGATGAGCGAGCTGACCCAGAGCGTGGTGGTCTGCAACCTCGACGGCCGGGTGCTGCTCTACAACACACGCGCGCGCCTGCAGTTTCGGGCGCTGTCCGACGCGCCGGCGGGGGCCGACGGCGCCGAGCTGATCGGCCTGGGCCGGTCGATCTACACCGTGTTCGACCGCAAGCTGGTGGCCCATGCGCTGGCCAGCGTGCAGCAGCGACTGCAGCGTGGCGTGGCCCAGCCCAGCGCGCAGTTTTTCACCGTCACCCGCTCGGGCCAGTTGCTGCGGGTGCAGCTGGCACCGGTGCGGGCGGTGGCCGGGGTCAGCGCCGCGGGTGAGGCCGCCCTGATCAACGGCTTTGTGCTGATGCTCGACAACATCACCGTCGAATTCGAAGCCGAGGCGGCGCAAGAGCGGCTGCTGCACGGGCTGACTGAAGGCAGCCGCGGTTCACTGGCCAACCTGCAGGCCGCCGCCGAGATGCTGGACGACGATGGCCTGCCCGCCGCATTGCGCGAGCGCTTTGTGCAGGTGATCCGCGACGAGGCCCAGGCCATGGGCCGGCGCCTGAACGACCTGGCCACCCAGAGTGCACAAGGCCTGGTCACCCGCTGGCCGCTGGAAGAGATGCTGGGCGTCGACTTCGTGCAGGCTGCCCGCCAGCGCATCGAGGCCGCGGCTGGCCTGCATACCGGCACGCTGGCGCTCGACGAAACCCTGTGGCTCAAGCTCGACAGCTTCGCGTTGCTGCAGGCCGTCGCCTACCTGGCGCTGCGCCTGCACGACGAGCTCCAGATCACCACCGTGCACCTGCGCCTGCAGGCCACCGACGCTGGCCGGGTGCACCTCGACCTGGTGTGGACCGGCCAGCCGCTGAGCACCGAGACGGTGATGCGCTGGGAGCTGGACCCGATCGCCGCCACTGGCGGCATCACGGGCGCCCTCACCAGCGGCGCCCCCAGCGCCACCGCCAGCGCCCCGGCTGCCCAGGCCAGCGCGCTGACCGTGCGCGACGTGGTGCAGCGCCACGGCGGCGCGTTCTGGTTCGAGCGCGACCGCGTGCACCAGCAGGCGTTTTTCCGCTTTCTGCTGCCGCAAGCGCCACCGGCGGCGGACCAGCCGCCGGCAGAAACACCCCTGCGGCCCCCTGACAGCCGGCCCGAGTTCTACGACTTCGACCTGTTTGCCCAC
>JAYVDE010000237.1:0-15136 GCA_043749575.1 Burkholderiaceae bacterium
CGAGGCCCAAGTCCGGTCGACGCCGGCATCGGCCAACGGCGCCACCGGTGCCAACGCGGCGCTCGGCACGCCCGACAGGCGCGGGTCGAGCAGCGGCTGCACCTGCAGCACATCACCACCGCCCAGCACCGAGCGCTGCACTTGCACTTGATGCGGCACGCGCGGCGGCGCCAAGAAGGTGTCGACCCCGACCAGGCTGGCCACCCCGACCAGCAGCGGCCAGGTCGCCGGCAGCACCCGCAGCGCGACATGGGCCGGTGCTTCCAGCCGGGCGATGCGGCGGATCAGCGCCAGGTCTTGCGGCGCCAGCGCCTGGTGCACCAGCACGGTGGCGCGGTGGGCCAGCCGGGCGTCGAAGGCGCGCACGGTGTCGTCTTCGGCCTCGGTGGTGGCGGCATCGGCAAACAGCGCCAGCAACTCGGCACGGGGGGCATCGCCGACAAACAGCGTGTCGCCGACCACCGAGTTGCCGCTGACTTGCAGGCCGGGCAGCAGCGGGTCGTGTTCGTCGACCAGATCGACGCCCAGCAGCGTGGCCAGGATGCGGCGCAGGCGGAAGTCTTCGACCACCACCACCGCGCCCGAGCGCACTGCCCCGCCGGTGGCGATGTCTAACGCCAGGCGCAGGCCGTCGCGGCTGCCGTGGCGGCGCGCCAGCTCGGGCGCGGCGCGCAGCCAGTCGCGTCGGCAGGCAGCCGGCAGCGCGGCGTCGAAGGCGACACCGATCCAGCCGGCCAGCCAATCGAGCTGCGGCTCGGGCACGCTGGCGGGGTCGCTGAACAGGTGCGCGGCGGCCACCCGGTCTTCCAGCGGCGTCAACACACTTTCGAAGTTGGCCAGCAAGCGGGCGTTGAAATCGGCCGGCGTGGCCTGCGGCCGGTAAACGCCGATCGCCGAGGGCTCGCGCATCAAGCGCCAGGCCCGCGTGCCGTCGCGCAGCAGCCAGGCCTGGCCCGCCTGCTCGACCCGCAGCAGCGCCTGTTCGCCCACCGCCACCGACAACAGCGCCAGCCGGGCCCGCAACGAGGCGCTGGGTGGGCCACCGGCGTCGAGCAAGGGAGCCAAGCTGCGCTCGATGCCGCCCAGCCGCTCACCCGGCGCGCTGGCCTCGTCGCCGAACAGGCTTTCGCGGTAGAGCCGCGGCAAGTACTGGTCGGCATAGGAAAAACGGCTGCCCCAGGCGCGCAGCGCAGCGATCTCGGGGCCGACACGGCCATCGCCATGCAGCACCAGCCGCAGCCACAGGTAGCGGCCGACGAGGCTGCGCACCCGTTGGCGGCTGTTTTGCACCAGCACCGAGAACAGGCCACGCTCGCCCAGGCGGTGTGGCGTGTCGGGCAGGCTGCCAGACCCGCCTTCGGCGGCGGTGTCAGCGCTGCGCTCGGCCGCGTGCTGGAACGAGGCCCCCAGCAGGCCGGGGTGGCCGGGCAGTTCGCTGGGCTCGCGGTGCCAGGCGGCCTGCGGCAGCTGCGGCGCGGTCATCGCCTCGTCCAGGCGACGGATGTCGCGGCCAAAACCATGCGGGTGCCAGGCCATCCCGTCGTCGCGCGCTGGCGGCTGTGCTTCGTTGGTGGCGGCCAGCCACAGCACAAAACCGGTCTGCGCCGGCAGCTGGCATTCGGCATAGACGCGGTGCCACACGGTGGTGGGCTTGCCGCTGTCGACCAGCCAGGCGGCGGCCTCGGCCGGTGCCGACCCCGCCGGGTGCGCAGTGGCCGCCTCGCCCCGCCGCGCCAGGTGGTTGATCGACAGCGCGTGCAGCGGCACGCCGCCACCTTGACCGACCGGCACCATAGTCGGCTGGGCGACGCCGTTGCAGAACGGCGCGGCCACGGCCGCAGCGGGCAGCGGGTAGACCTCGCCCAGCGGCAGCACGGCGCCGGCCAGTGCGGTCGACAGGTCGAAGGCCGGCGCATCGGGCAAGCCCGGCACCCGCAGCGCCACCCGGTCAGGCGCCAGCCAGGCCAGCGCGTAGGCGTAGGCGGCGCCTGCCAAGCGCAACGGCGCCTCAAACCGGGCTTGCTCGTGCGACCAGCGGCGCAGCACCGCCGTGCCTTCGCCGTCGCGCCAGCCCAGCACGGCCAGCGCGCCGTCGGGGCCGGCGGCCAGGCCCAGCACCCGTTCGCTGCCGGCCCAGCCGGCGGCCAGCAGCTGGATCTGCGGTGCGCAGCCGTTCTCGGGCGACGGCCGGAAGACGCGGCCGTCGTAGTCGTCGGGCTGGGGCGCCGGCTCGCGGCGGGGCCGGCCCTGCAAGCGGGCCAGCCGGTCGCTGTTGCGCTCGAGCAGCCAGACACCGCCGTCGGCCGCCGGCGCCAGCCGCCACGGTGCGTAGCCAGCCAGCGTGACGGTGACATCGGCAAAACGGCCGCGCAAATCGTGCAGCCGCACCCCGGCGACCAGCGCCACATACAACACGCCATCGGCGCCGACGCACAAGTCACTGGGCGTTTCGGCCAGCGCCAGCAGCACCAGCTCGGGCAGCAGGCTGCCGTCGGTCAGCCGGGTCTGCGCCACCACCGCGCCGGCGGCGGCGTCCCAGCGGGCCACGCTGGCGACCGCGTCGACCGCGCGCGGCACCGAAGCGAGCGCGCCCTGGGCCACCGCAAAGGCCTCGGCCGGCGCCAGCAGCGGGCGCAGCACACGCTGCGAGGCCAGCCGCAGCGCACCACCGCCACGGCAGCAAGCGCCATCCCAAACGACGTTTTGCAAGGCCGGGAACTGCCGGGCGCCGGCCAGCAGCCAGAAGGATTGGCCGTTGGCGTCCATCAGCAAATCTCCGGCACCACCGGCACGGCCACCGCGCCGGCCTCGGCAAAGGGGTTGGGCAGCGCCCGCAGGTCGGTCGGTGCGCTGTCGGCGGCCACCGCCACCACCGACAGCAACTCGGGCAGCTGCCAGCGTTGCAACTCGAGTGCCTGGGCGCCATCGGCGGCGATGGTCGGCAGGCGGCGCCAGTCGTCGCCCGAATCGCCTTCGGCACGGCCGAACAGCGTGATGCCGCGCAGCTCGTCGACGCCGGGCACCCGCGAGACCTCGACCTCCAGCTCGCGGCTGCGCACCGGGCGGCCCAGCGGCCAGCCACCGCCATCGAGCCCGCCCGGCGCCAGCGGCCACAGCAATCGGCGCAGCGCCTCGCGCACCTGCAGCAGCACGGCGTCGCGGGCAAAGCCGTCGCGGATCTCGACCGCCACCGCCACGCCCAGCGGCACGTAGTCGCAGCCGATCACGTACAGCTCGGTGGCCAGCGGCACCCGGGCGGCCAGGTGGCCATGCAGGCGCTCGATGAAGGGCCGGTCGGGCCGCGGGTTTGGCGCCGGCCCCAGCGCTGCGGCGGGAAGCGCCAGCACGCTGACGACGCCGGGCACCTCGAAGCGCCGGTCACGCGGCTTGAAGCGCGGCAGCACCTCGACCCGGCCCACCGCCACCGCGGGGGTGTCGAGCGCGATTCGCTTGAAGTCTTCTTCAGTGACCGCGCGGTCGCGGTGGCGCAGCAGGCCGGGGATGCGGCGTTCGGCCGCCGCCAGGGTCTCGGCCTCTTGGCCACCGCTCAAGGCCAGCGGCTGCAACACCTTGATCGCCGGCACCGGCCGGCCGTCGATGCGGCGCGCGCTGAGCTCGGTCACGCTGCCCGGCGGCAGGTTGCCGGCGCGGCCACCGCCGAAGCGGCCCAGCGCCAGCCGGATGCGCATGTCGCGCTCGGGCACCCGGCCGCGCAGGCCGTCGCCGAAGCGCAGCGTGCCGGCCTCGGCGTCCAGTTCGTAGGCCGGCGCCTGGCGCGCGATTTGCGGGTCGGCACTGATGGCCGCCAGGTCATCGACCCGGAACCAGGGCTCGTAACCGCGGCCGGGTGACTCCACCTCGACCGCTAAGCCGTCGCCATCGACCGAGCCGGCCGGCAGGCTGAAGACCTGGTCGGCAGCGCCGCTGGACGCCCCCAGCACCCGGCCGCTGACCGTGTTGCGCTGGTCGATTTCGACCGCGTTCAAGCCCACCCAGGCCAGCCGCAAGGAGCCGACCGAGGCGCCCGCGGCACCTGCGGTACCAGGTATCGGCCGCAGCCGCAGCCAGGCGACCAGCCGCGCGGCTTTCTCGGCATCGTCCAGCCGCGGTGGCGCATCGCCGACGCCGGCATGCGGGTTGACGCCGACATCGTTGGACGGTGCCCAGATCAGCGATTCATCGGGCAGCTGCAGCCGCAGCGTGCCGGCACGCGCTAAGCCGGCGCTGCTGTCGGTGCCGGGCTGCACGCCCAGCGTGAGGTAGTCGTGTTCCAGCGCGCTGCGCCCGGGCGTGGTGATTTCCCACAGCACCGGCACGGCGACCGGTGCGCTGGGTTGTTGCAGCGGCGCGGGCATGGCCAGCGCCGGCACCACGCCGACCGACAGCAGCGGTGGCAGGGCGCTGTCGCCACCGCCCAGGGCGCTGCGCACGGCGTCGTTGGTAGCAGGCTGTTGTTCGGGCCGCGGCGCGGGCGGCGCCAGCAAGGCGATCCACAAGGCCCGGTCGGCGCTGTTGGCAAACACGTCGATGCCCTCGGGCACCGCCCGGCCACCGGCAAACACCGGTGTGGTCTCGTAGGCCTTCAGCGCGCCGTTGATCTGGTGGATGCGGGCCAGGCCTTGCAGCAACTCGCCGCGCCGCGCCACCTCGGCGGGCAGCAAGCGGCGCTTGATGTAGGCCTCGCCCACGATCGGCAGCACCGTCGTCTCGGTCAGAGTCTCGAACGGCAGCGCGGCCTTGGCCTGGCCTTGCGGCAGCAGCGTGTGGGCTGCCAGCTCGGTGTCTTGCGCGAAGGCCAGGCTGACGATGCCGCGCGCCGGCAGCGCGGGCCGCAGGCCCTGGCCCAGCAGCTTGAGGAACACCAGCCGCTGGCGCTCGGGGATCAGGTTGGCACGGTAGAGCAGCGCATCGCCCAGCCAGGCGAACAGCTCGATCAGCGTGCGGCCGGGGTCGCCCAGCCGCGGGTCGGTCCATTCCGGCGTGTGCGCGGGGATGCGGGCGAGCAGGTCTTCGACCAGGTCGTCGAAGCGGCGGTCGTCGAGTGAAGGCGGTTGGATCGGCATGGTGGTGACCTTGGCGGCAACTTGGCGGCGACTTGGTGGATCAGCCTTCGAGCTGCACGGTGACCTTGATCGCGCCGGGGGCGCCGGTGCGGGCCAGCCGGTAGGCAATCTCGACCCGCAGGTGGCTGGGCTCACCGTCGACCTCCCAGACCTCGACGCCGTCGAGCAAGATGCGGCGCTCCCAGCGCGCCAGCGCGCCCTGCACCAGGTCGCGGATCTGGCGCCGCGTCGCCAGCGTGTTGGGCTGCTGCAGCAAACGGTCAAGCCCGGCGCCGTACTCGGGGCGCATCAGCAACTCGCCCGGTCGGGTGCTGAGGAGGGTGCGGATCGCGTCGCGCACGCTGCGCGCCAGGTCAGGCCAGAGCAATTGACCGGCGGCGTCGGGCAGCGGCAGCAGCGGCCAGCCGATGAGGGGTTTGTTCGGCGCGTTCATGTCATGGCCCCCCCGGTGGCTTGTTGCCGGCTTTGGGGAACGGGATGCAGACCTTGATGAAAAACAGCCAGCCAAAGACCAGGTTGAGCAGCGTGAGGAAGATGTTCAACACGATGAAGGCGCAGATCGTGATCACCGGAATGTTGAAGCCACAGATCCACGACAGGCCGGCCGTGCCGACGCTGCCCTTGCCCTCCAAAAGATCCTTGGTCTTGCCCGACAACAGGTTCTGCATCGCCGGTGGCACGATGAAAGCGACGTTGGGCTTCAACTGCTTGAGCAAGTTGCGGTCGCTGGCGTCGGGCAAAGGGATTTGCACCGGCGGCGCGCCGGCGCCCTCGTACCAGGCGGCGATGGTGAAGGGCTCGCTGTCCTCGCTCCAGACCGTGCGCGGCGCCATGCCGCAGTCGCTCTTGATGCGCACAAACGCGCGCAACAGGTAGCGCGCTGCGGGCTCGTCGAAACGGCCGGCGCGGCCTTTCATCGCGCTGAAGCGGGCGCTCATCGCGCGGTGCAGCGCGGTCTTCAGGCCTTGTTGCGTGACCGCGGCGAGCGCGGGAAACACCGCGGGCATCTCGACCGCGTAGGGCAGAGCCTCTTTGGCCAGCAGCAGCGTGGTGGCGTCGCGCAGGCAGTCGAAGGCGGCCACCGTGCGGGCCACTGTTTCGCCGCCCCGCAGCACCAGCGGCAGGCGGATCGCGCGCAGCTGAGCCTGCAGCGCGGCCACTTCGGCGCCGCCGTCGAAGGCGTTGAACTCACCCGACAGTTGGCGCAGCAGCAGCAGAAAGCGCTGCATCGCCCGGGCCTGGCTGCTGCTGCCGCTGCGCAACTCGGCCCACTGGGTGGGCGTGATGTCGGTGGGCGGGGTGTCGGTGGCCATCTCGCTGGCATCGAACCAACCCGCGCGCACCGCCTGGCCGGCAAACGGCAGCGACTGACCCTCACCGCGCAAGGCCTCGACCAGGTGCTGGTTGAAAGCGGCGGTCGCGGGGCCGAAATTGTTGCCGCCCTCATCGCCCAGCGTGGGCGGGGCTTCGCTCAACTCAGCGCTGGTGGTCGGCACCAGGCCGTACAACAAGGTCTTGCCGGCATCGGCGTTGACGTCGGGCGGCGCCAGGTAGAGCGGGATGACCTGCTCTTCGAGAGCCTCGTCGGCCGACGCTGCGGCGCTGGCCGCGCTGGCCGTGATCGCGCGGTCGATGCCGGCCACGCCGGTGCTGCGGCGCTGCAGCCGCAGTGCCGCCGCCGGCTCACGCGCCGCACCACCCAGCCGGGCCAGCGACTGCCAGCCACGCAGCCGGCCCTGCGACTTCATCCAGCCCTCGGGCCGGCCCTGGGCATCGAGCCGGCGCAGCACCAGGCCGGCCGAATGCACCCACGCGGCATCGATACGCGGCGTGCCGGGGGCGTCGCACCAGGCCTCGATCAGCGCCAGGTGGAACTGGCGCTGGATCGGCTGGAACAGCTTGAGCACGCCCTTGGCATCGACCGCCTGGGCGCGCTGCGCCAGCAATTGCTGGCGGCCGGCCGCGCTGCGCAGGTCGGCCAATGTCGACTCGATGAAGTCGTCGTCGCTGCGCTGCAGGATCAGCGGCCGCGGCTGGGCCAGCAGATCGCGTGGTGCGCCGATCAACACC
The DNA here is from genome assembly GCA_043749575.1 of Burkholderiaceae bacterium. Taxonomy (GTDB): domain Bacteria; phylum Pseudomonadota; class Gammaproteobacteria; order Burkholderiales; family Burkholderiaceae_C; genus Pseudaquabacterium. The sequence goes on from JAYVDE010000237.1 coordinate 7,134, forward strand.
GGGTGCTGCGGGTGGGCAGGTTGAGTGCGGGTCAGCATCGGTAGCCTCACCAGACGTTGCCGGCGCCGGGGGTGTAGGAACTCGACACCACCGCGTTGGTGATCAAGGTGTCGCACTTGACGACACCGGAGAACTTGCTCATGCCCGCGTCGACCGTGACCATGCCCGCCGACACCTTCACCGACGAGGCATTGACGGTGACCGCCGCCGACGCGGTCACGGTGATGCCGTCGCTGGCCAGCTCGATACTGTTGCCGTTGCTGTCTTCGAGCTTCAAGTTACCCGGGCCGTCAGCCAGCGTCAGCTTCTGGCCGCCCGGGGTTTCGAGCGTCAGGGTTTCGGTGCCGGCCTGGTCGTCCAGCGTGATGGTGATGCCGTTTTTAGTGCGCAGGCGCTTGGTGCGGTTTGCGCCGCCGCGCTCGATGGCGGCCGGCGGCGCTGCGCTGCCGTTCCACAGCCCGCCGATGACCAGCGGCGAGCGCACATCGCCCTGGGCGAACAACACCAGCACCTCGTCGTCGACCTCGGGCAGGCAGAACAGGCCGCGGTCGTTGCCGGCCATCGGCGCGACGACACGGGCCCACAGCGGCGCGGCCTGCGCGGCGTCGGCGCTCAGCGACAACAGCGCCACCTGCACCCGGTTGCGCTGTTCGGGATCGGCTAGCGAGACCACCCGCGCCAGCAGCGGCACAGCGCCCCAGCCCGCAGCGGGGCTGGTCGACGGCGAGAAAATGGCTTCGCGGTGCATGGTGGGCCTGGGTGGCTGTTCGCTCAGTTGCCGCTCAGGTTCCGAGGTAGGCGCATTCGGCGCCGAACTCGACCCGGTAGCCGTGCCGCAGGTCGAAGCGGTGGCAGGCGCGGTGCACGTAGTAGGTGTTGTCGAAGGCCGACCCGATGCCGCGCAGCCGCACCTGGCAGCCCACCCGCAGCCGGGCGTTGCCCTCGGCCACACCATCGGCCTGCACAAAACGGCGGGCGCGCTGGTCGAGTGCGGCCTCGGCGACGGCGCGGGCTTCGTCGTCGGTGGCCACCGTCGGTTGGCCCAGGTGCTCAGGCCGCTCGCCCAGCGTGTCGGCGGCCCAGGCCAGGCCACTGCGGCCGGCGCCAGGGCCGGCATGGCTGAGGGCCGACGCGGTGGCCGCGACCGGCTGGCCGTCGACCGGGTTCCAGCCCGCCACGCTGACCGCAGTGGCCTGGTGCGCCAGGTCGGCGGTGATGCGCACGCGGCTCAGCTGGCTGTAGAGCGTGAGCTCCAGGCTGCCGCGCTGGACCTCGCTGCGCGGCGCCACCTGCAGGCGCTGGCCGACGGTCTGCAGGTCGGCGTCGAAGCGGCCGAGCAAGCGGCGCAAGAAGCCCAGGTCGGTCTCGTTGAGCTGGGCCCAGGTGGCCACCGGCGACGCCAGCCCGCTGACATCGGCCGCCAGCCCCAGGCCAGCGGCGATGCGCTGCACCACGTCGGCCGGGCTCATGTCGGTGTAGACGGCACTGCGCCGGCTGCGCAAGGCCGCGCCCTGCGCGTCTTCGGCCAGCGCCAGCAGCTGCGGCGGCTGGCCGTCCTGGCAGACGATCTCCAGCGCGCTGAGCCGGCCCTGGAAGATCTCGACCGGGGCGTTGGCGTCGCCGGCATAGACCGCCAGCTGGCAACCCAGGCGCAGACGCGAGCCGGCGCCGAAGGCCAGCTCGGCGCCGCCGTCGCCGGTGGCCACCCAGTTGTCGAACTGCAGCGTCAAGCTGCTCAGGCCGCCTTCGGATTCGTCCATCACCATCGAACTGAGCAGCAGCGAGACCCGCTCGTCGTCCTGCCCGTCCAGGCGCAGCGTGGGCCGGGCGCTGTAGACCGGCAGTTGGCTGAGAGCGGTTTCGGCCATGGCGAGGATCTTTGTGGAACGGTGGGTGGTCGAGTACGGCGATCAGTCGGTCGACAGCCGCGCCAGGCGCTCGGCGCGCAGGCGCAGCGCTTGTTCGATGCGCAGCGGCAGTTCATCGTCGGCGGTGCGCGGCGCGGCCTGGGGCGCGGCATCGGCCGCCGACGGCGGGGCGTCGATGCTGGCGCTGACTTCTTCGAAGGTGATGGGCATGGTTTTCGATCAGTCGCCGAACTGGATGCGGCCGCGCAGCGTGGCGTTGCTACCCACGTCGGCGGCCAGGCTGGCGCCGCTGTGCAGCTGGGCGCGACCGCCCGGGCCGAAGCCGGAGGCCCCCGCCGCGCCCGCCCCCGCCACGCGGGCTGCCGGCAACAGCGCGGCGCGGGCTTCGACCACCGACACGCTGGCCATGGCCGGGCTGACCCGCAGACCGGCAAAGGCCGCGCCGGCCGTGGCGGTGATGGCCGCAGCGCCGCCAATCCCCAGCCCCATGCCGCCGCCAGCCCCGCCACCGATCCCCAGCCCGACCCCCAGCCCGACCCCGCCACCCGCGCCGCCGCCGATCCCGCCACCAGCCCCGCCGCCCACCCCTGCCGAAAAATCAGCCGCCGCCCCCAGGCTGACGCTGCCACCGACGCTGAGCGACACGCCGGCGCTGAAACGCAGGCTGGCCGCGCCGCTGGCGCCGGCAATGGTGCGCGAGGCGCGTGGATCTCCGGCGCTGCGCGCCGCATCGGCCGCGCTGGCGCCGGGCGGCAGTTGCACCGGGTCGGCACGTGGCTCGCGGTCGGCGCGGGGCGCCGGGCTGCGGCTGCTCTGGAATTCGACCTGCTGGCTGGCCAGCGTGAGGTTGATGCTCGAGCGCAGCGGCACCCCACTGGCCGAGAAGAAATCCAGCGTTTCCTTGAACTGCTCGACCACGCCCTGAAAGCTGTAACTGCCCCAGCCAAATTCAACCTTGGGCGCAAAGCTTCGGCTGCCGTCGCGCGCCGGCTCCAGCAGCGCGGCGATGGCGGCGGTCACGTCGCGCACGCTGTTGCCGGTGGTGGTGGTGTCGAAGACCAGCGACATCGTCAGCTTGGCGCTGCTCTTCTTGACGAACTGGCGCGCGCCGTTGGCACCGCTGCGGTCGTCGAACTCGTTGCTGACGGTGTAGTCCAGCGACGCCGGGTTGAACTGCAGCTCGAACGGCGCTGCGCCCGCCCCCGCGCCATCCAGCACGGTGAAGGTGGCCGTTGCCACTGCAGGCAGGTCGGGCAGCCAGGGCATCAGGGGGCTCCGGGCTCAAACAGGCGCAGGCCTTCGTGGGCCAGGTGCAGTTCTTCGATGCCGATGTCGGTGCCACGGGCATTCAGGTCGGCGGCCTTGAACTTGACCGGCAGGCAGTTGTCCAGGCCCCAGGTCAGCGCGGGCTCACCCGCCGTGTTCAACACCACCAGTTCGGCCGACAGCCGCCAGGCATAGGCTCCGCCGGCCACCAGTTGGTACCAGCGGAACAGGTCGGGCGTGCGGGTCATGCCGCGCTTGAGCACCACGGTGGCAAAGCTGACCGGGCCGGCGCGCTGCACCGCGCCGTAGTTCAGGCCGCCGGCACGGATCAGCTTGGGTTCCATCGAGGATTCGAGCCCGCTGCATTCGGCAAACGCGCCGCCGCAGACATCTTCCTGCCCGCCTTCGCCGCCGCTGCGGCTGAAGCGCACCAAGAAGCGGAAGACATGCAGCGGGCTTAGCAGATCTGTCATGCGGCAGCCCTCACCAGCCCCGCCACGTCGGCCGGGTTGCCCAGGTTCAAGACCACGGTGATGCGCTCGATGGCGGCGGCGGGCCGCACGCTGACACGCACGATCAGCCGGCCGGCGTCAAGGTCGGCGGGGGTCATGGTGGTGCGGCCGCACTGCACGCTGAAGGCCTGTTGCGCGGTGGCACCGGCCAAGGCCCCTTCGCGCCAAAAACCGGTCAGCAGGTCTTCGACCGCAGCACGGGCGCGGGCCCACAACAGCGGGCCGCTGGGCTCGAACGCCAGGCCCTCGCCGATGCGCCGCGCGGCGCGCAGCAGCAGACCCATCAGCCGGCTGGCGCCGCCAAAGCGCCAAGCGGCCTGCGGCGAGGTGGTGACATCAGACTGCAGCGCCCAGCCGTCGGCGCCCGGTGCGATGACGCAGACCCGGCGCGCCAGGCGGGCGACGGGGCTTTCATCACTGCCACCCCAGGCCGGCACCGGTTCGGCGTCGGCAACATCGCGCAAGGCGGCCAGCGAGGCATCGCCAGCCGCCGATCGGAAGGTGCCGCGTTGCAGCGCGGTACCGGCGATCAGCCCGGCCAGCACGCCGTCGGGCGGCGCCAGGCCTTGCGGCAGGTCGTCGGCATCCTGGCAGCGCAGCCACGGCCAGGCCAGTTGCACGAAGGCACTGGAGCCCGTGCCGACGACCGGCTGCGCGCTGCCCTCGGGCAGCAGCACGCCGATGCGGCGCAGGAAACCTGGCATGTCGGCCTGGGCATGCAGCCGGCCGGTGCCCACCACCCGCACCGCGTCGTCGTGCGGCAAGGGCAGCGCGGCGATCAGGTTCACCTCGGGCTGCCAGCGCTGCAGGAAACCACGCGCCGACGAGACCGCCAGTTGCCAGGCGGCGTAACCGCGGGCGTCTAGCCGCGGCGCGGCCAGCCGGCGCAGACCGAGATCAGGCACCGGCGGCGATTCGACGCTGCATTCGACAAAGGGCTCGGCCGCCAACACCGGCAGCAGCGCGGCGCTGGCCGCCAAGGTGTCGGCGGCGCAGGCATCGGGCAGGTCGGGCAGCAGCAGCAGGCTGGTTTCGCGCAAGCCGTAGAGGTGGTGGATGCCCTGCCAGGCAGCCGGGTTGTGGGGCTCGAACGGGGTGTTGGGTGCGGCGATGTCGGCAAAGTCGGGCAGCAGCCGGCGCAGGCGCTGGCGGCGCAACATCACGCGGCGGCCGGGCGCCTCGACCACCGGCCACGGCTCGCCGACACGCAGCACGACGGCCCGCCGGCCGCCATGCGCGAAGAAGCTGCGCACCGCCGCGCCCAGCAGCGTGGCGCAGCGACGCGAGGTGCTGCCGTTGTTGCCCACGCCATCAACCGGCCGCTGGTCCCAGGCATAAAGCCGGTCTAACAGATGCCAGCTGTCGATCACCAGCGGCAGGTTCAGCAAGCTCTCGACCTGCGTCACGCTGCGGCCCCAGGGCCCGCCGGTCCAGCCGGCGCAATCCAGCTGCGCGCGCAGGGCCTCGGGCAGCGGCTGGCCAGCACGGCGCGCCACATAACCGATGAAGCAGGCGACATCGGCACGGTGCCGGCCGGCGGTGGCCAGCGGGGCGGCGACTTCGAAGTCCAGTCCCATGGTGGTGACGTTGTTTGGCGTGGTGGTGGTGGGGGGGCGGTAGTGCGATCTTGCGAACGGTCGTGCGGGCGGTCTTGTGAGCGGTGGCGGCTGGCTGGGTCTCAGAGGGTGCGCGTTTTCGTAGCGAGCGGCTGGCAGGCTTGGGCGAAGGGGCGCAGGGACCGGAACGTACTTTCTGTACCTGAGGATCCCGAGCACCCGGCCAACGACGCATGGCGGCCGCGCAGTAGAAAACGCTCACGCTCAAGCCAGTTCCAGTCCTTCGGCCGACAGCACGATCTCTTCCATCGCCACGTCGCCGCCGCCCTTGCCGGCCAGCGCCGGGCCGCTGTACTTCATCGGGATCACGCCGCGCAGCACCCAGGCCTGCACGGGGGCTTGCGATTCGTCAAGCAGCGTGATGGTCACGCTCTTCTGCGCCGCCGGGCCCTGGGTGCGGGCCTGGGTGATCCAGTCGAACAGCAGCTTGGAATTGAGGATGCCGCGCTTGAGCGTGACGTCGCCCACCTTGTGCACACCGCCAAGCTTGCGCACGTGGTTCTCTTTGTCGTTGCCGTTGCGGTACTCGGCCACGGTGATCTCGGTGCCGATGCCCGAGACATCGGCAAAGCCGCCCAGCAACTCGTCACCGTCGAAGTTGACGAGGTAGTTGAAGGCACCGTAGGGCGTGGTTCTGTTGGCCATGAATTGCTCCTAGCGTGGCTGCAGTGCGCTGGGCTCAGGCCCGCGCGTCGGCGGTTTTCTGGCCGATGCGGAAGATCACGAATTCGGCCGGCTTGAGGATGGCCACGCCGATCAGGCAGACCAGGCGGCCGTTGTCGAGGTCGTTCTGCGTCATCGTGCTGCGGTCGCAGCGCACGAAGAAGGCCTCGTCGACCGTGCTGCCCAGCAGCGCGCCGCCGCGCCACTCGTTGTAGAGGTAGTCGGAGATGGTCTGCCGCACGTTGGCCCACAGCCGCTCGCCGTTGGGCTCGAACACCGCCCACTGCGTGCCGCGGTCGATCGACGACTCCAGGTAGTTGAAGTAGCGCCGGTCGGAGACGTACTTCCACTCGGGGTCGCTAGACGCCAGCCGCGCCCCCCACAGCCGCAGACCGCGGCCACTCAAGTAGCGCAGGCAGTTGACGCCCAGCGGGTTCAGCAGCTCTTGCTGGGCGAAGTTGATGTCGACCTCGAAACGCAGCGCGCCGGTGACGACCTCGTTGGCCGGTGCCTTGTGGACGCCGCGCTGGGTGTCGTTGCGGGCGTAGATGCCGGCGACGAAGCCCGAGGGCGGCAGCAAGATTTCGCGCGGGATGTCGTCGCGGCCCGGCCGCGCCAGCGGATTGCTGACCACCACCCAGGGGTAGTAGAGCGCGGCGTACTTGCTGTCGATGCGGCCGCGAGATTCGCGCATCTGGCCGGGCGTTTGGGCCGGCGCGCTGTCGAGCACGGCGATGCGGTAGGCCCGCCGCCGCTCGGCATGGGCTATCAACGCGGCCTGGATCGCCACGCCGTCGGCATAGGCGCTGCTGCCCGGCGCGGCGACGATGGATACATCCTCCAGCCCGGCCAGCAAGGCCAGCGCGGCGGCGTAGCTGCCGGCGGTGGTTTCGGCGCCGGCGGTCGGTGCGCTGCCGTCGCCACCGCCGCTCAGCGTCAACTGGCGGCGGCCTTCACCATCGCCCGCCAAAGGCGCGAGGGCAAGCACTGCAGCCCGCAGCTCGAAAGCAGAGACCCCAGCCCCAACATCGACCGCGATCAGGTTCGACAGCGCCTCGGCACGGGTGCCAGGGCTGGCGGACAGCACCGTGCCGAGAAAGCGCGGGTGGCTGGCGGCGAAGCCCAGCCCGTCCCAGCCCTGCACCTGGCCGTCGGCGTCGGCCGCCTCGACGCTCAGCGTCAGCAGGTTGCTCACGCTGCCGGGATCGGCCACCGTCAACACGGCGGCGGCGCTGTCGGCCCAGACCCCCGCCGCTTTCAAGAAGACCGTGACCACGGCGGCCACGGTGATGAGCGCCAGACTGCCGTCGGGCGCGGTGCCCAGCGTCAGCGGCGTGGCCGGGCGCTGCACCTCGCGGACCTGGAACAGGCCATTGCCCGCAGCGCCGCCAAAACGCGCCCGCACGGTGACATTTTCGGCTGCGCCGCCGCCATTGCGCAGCAGCACCGACGCCGCTGTGGCGCCGTTGGCCGTGCGCACCACGTACAGCCGCGCGCCGCCGTTGTCGAAGTAGGCGCGCACCGCGTGGGCGACGAAGTTAAGCCGGCGCGAAGCGTCGCTCACGTCGGCCAGCGCCAAGTCGCCCAGGCCACCGTAGAGCCGCTCGAAGTCGGTCAGGCTGGTGACCATCTCGGGCGCGCCCAGTGCGGCGCCCACCGGCCCGCGCCGGGTCGGGCCGACAAAGGCGGTGGTGCTGGTGCCCACGCCCTCGATCGACTTGGCACGGAAGCTGGTTTCTTCGACGTAGACGCCGGGTGCCAGGTATTCAGGCATGGCCATTTCTCCTTTGCGTGACGGTGCGGATTTACGGTGCGGGGCGGGTGGGGGATGGCCTTGCCGGCGTTCATGGCAAGGCCAGCGACAGCATGAGCGAGGCGCTGCGCGCCGCGGCCAGGCTGACCGGCACGCTGGCACCCGGCAGCGCGGCGCGGCGGGCCTGCAGGTCGTCGGGGTCGACGGTGGGCAAGGCGGCGGGCGCGATGCCGGCACGCACCTGCGCCGTGGCCGTGCGGGTGCCGACGGCGGGGTCGAACACCGCATCGAGCGTGGCGTTGATCTCCAACGCCACCACGGCGCC